>NZ_JAOTQT010000030.1:0-94902 GCF_025685725.1 Burkholderia sp. BKH01
CCGTGATCCAGCCGCGCTTCTCGACGAGATCGCGACGCATATAGCCGGCGAGCGCGACCGGGCCGCCAAAGCCGAAGGTGCCGAGACCCAGCATGTAGCCGACCAACTGGCCCAGCGAGTAGGTCGGCGTGTTCGTGGCGATCGTCGTGGTCATGAACGCCCCCCGGTATCGCTCTTTCCGTTCGACGCGAAGTGCGCATACAGCGAATCAAGCACCGCGCTCATCTGTTCCAGCAACTGATCGTCGTTTTCCGTGCGTTGACGTGTGCCGGCCATCACGGCCTCGAAGCCGACCGCCTCGGGTGCGGCGGTGCCACCCACGTCGAGCGCGTGCACGATCTCGCCGAGCCGCATCAGCGCCGGGTCTTTGTCGAGCCCGAAACTCGCGAGCAGCACCTCGAACGTCACGCGCTCGCCGACATGGGTGAACGCGGCGCCGTCGAAATCGAAACCGAGCCCGTCGGGCGGGCAGTCCGCCGGCGACTCGAGCCAGATGAAGCGGGCGCGCGCGTCGATGAAACGGCGAATCAGCCATGCGCTGGCAACGCGATCGACCCACATGCGCTGACGCGTCGCCCAGGTGCGGCCTTGATATTCGTCGATCGCAAGCAGGCGGATCGCGCGCTCCGCGGCGTGCGGCTCGCCCGGCGACAGGACGGTGTCGACGAGTGCGATGAAGTCCTGCAATGCGACTTCGGCGCGAGTTGCCGAGTCGCCCGGGAAGTAATCGGTCGCCCGAATGGTGTCGAAGTCTTTGCGCAGGCGGCGCAGCAGACGCGTAAGTTCCGTGGCGGACTGGCCAGCAAGCGTCTTGCGGGTGTCCGCGAGCGCCCGGGTGAAGGCGGCGTAATCCTCGTCGCGATCGAACAGTGCGCGAAATTCCAGCTCCTGCGAGGCGTCGAGGCTTGGCGCACGTAGCAGGTGTGCGGCGCCGCCGCTATCGACGATCGCGCCCGCGAGTTCGCGCAGCATGCTTTCGTGCTCCCCCGTGTACGGCAGCACGTAAACGCCGTCACGCAACACTGCGCAGCCTTTCGCCTTGAGCGCGCGCCAGAACCGCATGCGAGCCGTCGCGTTCTCCGTCGGCAGGGTCAGAACGAGGAATGACCAGGTTGAGATAGTATTCATATAGCGAATGCTACATATGCGTTACGACATCTACAAGTTAACTTTTGACGACGTGTGCCGCGGTATTGCGCTAATCGTCAGCAGGCGATGGTCAGGAGTCGTCGGGGGTTATTCGATTGGTTGACGAGTCGCTCCGCACGCCGCAGCGAGTCAGAATGCAATGGGTCGTCGTTCCGGCAAGATCGGTAGCTCAAACGACACGTTGAAAAGGGGCGGGGGGCAGCAGCACAAGGGCATCCGTCCGCGTGACGCCGAGGTGGCGCCGCGCGACGGACGAACTGAAGAGGAGCCGAGGTCGACGACGCACACGCCGCGCCGCGTGGCGAAGTCTTCCGTTCCGATGCGCACGGCATCGGTACCCGGCGCTTCCAGGCTGTCTTTCGGGCCGGCGAAGTGACTTACGGCGTCACGACAAGCGCCGTATGCATGCCCGCAACATAATGTCCCGGCTTGTTGCAGATCAGCACGTAGTGGCCGGGCGTGAGCTTGAATGACGCGCGCTTGCTCGTGCCCGGCGCGATGTCTTCGACTTCGCCTATCTTTCTCAACCGGTGCTCCAGCACCTGCCGTTTGCGGACAGGAAGTGCATCATCCGAGAGATCGGTCTTGAGCAAGACAAGTTCGTGCTCCATGTTGTTGTCCACGGCATTCTTGACATCGAACGTGACGCGACCCGCTTTCACGTTGTGTGTCTCGAGCTGGATCGAGTTCGAACGCAACGTCGCGTTGACGGTTTGCTCTGCCCAGCCTGCATGCGATGTCATGCCGAGGGCAGTCACACTGGCGAGGATGGCGATTCTGTAAGTGGCGTCCATGGCGGCCTCCTTTGCATCGAAACAACGCGCCTATCAAGCGTCGAGCGATTGTCGTAAGCGATCCCGGCAAGAACGTTCACGGGCCGACGTCGATGCGGCCATAGACACCGTCGGCTTCGTCGTTGGGTCCGGCAGCAAAGAACAGCGTATTGGCGGGTTGATTGTTGAGGCCGTTGCCGAATGAGATACCCCACAGCCCCGGCTCGACGATCGCCTTGCCATCGAGTTGCTGCAGGGTCCCGCGCAGCATGCCTGACGTCGCATCGAACGCGTGGATCATGCCGTCACCGAAGTTGCCGATCAGAATGGTGTTGCTGAAGGGGCCAAAATCCGCGGGCGCAAGCGCCATGCCCCACGGCGCGTTCAACGGTTCGCCTGAGGCGAAGCGTTGAATGAATTGTCCCGATGGGCTGAACACGTCGATCAAACCCAACCCTGCACCAGCGACGTCGTCGTGTGCTGCCGCGTCCTGCTTCGCATAAGCGACGTAAAGTTTCGAGCCGATGGCCTGAATTCCAAACGGCGCAAACCCTGCCGGCAAAGCGGGATCTTGAAATGCACCGGTCGTCGTAACCTTTGTGAAGGTCCTGTCGAAAACATCGATCCTGTTGTTGTGGAAGTCCGTTGCGTACAGGAAATTCGCGCCGTTGTTGCTGGCCATGGCGAGCCCTTTGTAGACGGCGCTGCCGTCGCTGTCGAACATAGTGACGGCCGATGTCGGATTGACGGCCGGCGACCACGCCGTGATCGTTCCACCCTCTCCGGCGAAAATGAAGGGCGCCGGCCCCGAATTTGCGCCCTGGGTCACCACGAAGTCCGACGTGCCATTGAATACGATGCCCGTGGGATTGGCGTCACCGTGCGAGCCGGCGGGGATTGTCACGACGAGCGATTGCGGCACGCCATTGCCGTCATAGAGCGTTGCGTGCTGCGTCCCGTTATCCGCGACCCAGACAAAGCCCTTGGGATTGAATGCAATGCCCCACGGATTCTTCAGGTTTGTATCCACGTGAGCCGCGGGAAGCGCACCGTCGGAAACCAGTACGCCGACCTTGTACTGACTGACGTGGGATGAACTGCCGCATGCTACGACGCTGGTCAGAACGAATGCCATCATCGCAGCGCCGAGCGTTGTATGGACCTGTTTCATGACTTGGCTCCGAACACGAATGGGACGCTAGTAAACGGACAGGTCGGTGCGTTTATTCCGCTCGTTTCGTTTGCGCGGCTACGGTGTCGGGCGCGGAACGCGACGATCAGTCGTGACGTCTATCGCCACAGAACCGTCCATCGTCGATCCTTGCGAGGACGGCCGTTCAAACTGGACAGGAGAAAACAAATGGCGCTCATGCACAAACTGAGCCTGATGGCACTGCTTTCGACGTTGCCGCTCGCGGCTTACGCGCAGGATGCGCAGTTAACCGATCCCCAGATCGCCGCGATCGTGGTGACGGCGAACCAGGTCGACATCGATGCGGGGAAGCTTGCGATAGGCAAGACTCACACGAAGCAGGTCAGGGACTTTGCAAAATTGATGGTCACGGACCACACCAGCGTGAACCAATCGGCAGTCGCGCTCGCGACCAAGCTGAACCTGAAACCTGAAGAGAACGCGACGAGCAACGCGTTGAAGAAGGGCGGAGACGACAACGCTGCCGCGCTCAAGAGGCTCAATGGCCATGAATTCGACAAGGCCTATGTCGATCATGAGGTCGCCTATCACGAGCAGGTGCTCGGCGCGATGGACAAGGCACTGATCCCGTCTGCAAGGAACGAGGAACTGAAGGGGCTGCTCGTCAAAGTGCGTCCGGCCTTCGTTGCGCACCTCGAACATGCTCGCGAACTGCAGTCGGCACTCGGTGGCGATCGTGGCAAGAAAGCTTACTGACCCCATTCAACCGCCCATGCTGTGGCGCTCGGCGTGTCGCTTCGTCATCGTCGCGGCGACGGCGGGCGCATACTCCGCCGTCGCCGCGACACACACGGTCACCATCGAGGGGATGCGCTTCAACCCCGATAGTCTGACGGTCGAGCATGGGGATAAGATCGTCTGGGTGAACAAGGACCTCGTCGCTCACACGGCGACGGCGGCGCACGCGTTCGATTCGCACGAGATCAAGCCGGATGCGTCGTGGACGTACGTCGCACGCGAGCCCGGGCGCTACGCGTACGTCTGCACGCTTCATCCAGCCATGAAAGCGACATTGACAGTCAAGGGTAAGCGATGAACGAGATGCCCGACATTCAGTTGTCGCAAGCAGACGATGGCGAGCTCGCCAGGCTCGTCGCGGCAGGGAGTCGCGCGGCGTTCGAGCAACTGATGCGTCGCTATAACCGGCGTCTCTACCGGCTCGCGCGGGCCACGTTGCACAATGACGCGGATGCCGAGGATGCGCTTCAGGATGCCTATCTCGCGGCGTTTCGCGCGATTGCGTCCTTTCGGGGCGACGCATCGCTGTCGACCTGGCTTTCACGTCTCGTGCTCAATGCATGTTTTACGCGTCAGCGTCGGAGCGCCCGGCGCGATAACATCGCGCCGATGGTCAGCACGTCGACCATCGGCGATTTCGAGCGGAACGTCATGGTCGAAGACCCAATCTCATCGCCCGATCGCGCGCTCATGCGGGCAGAGTTGCGCGCGTTGCTCGAGCGCAAGCTTGATGCGTTACCCGAGGCGTTTCGGGTCGTCTTCGTCCTGCGTTGCGTCGAGGAGTTGAGCGTCGAGGAAACGGCACAGTGTCTCGGTATACCGGAAGCGACCGTGCGTTCGCGTCATTTCCGGGCAAGGAGCATGTTGCGCGAATCCCTTGCTCAGGAAGTCGATCTGGCCGAGCGTGACGTGTTCTCGTTCGGCGGCGCACGTTGCGATCGGATCGTGGCCAGCGTGCTGGCGAGGCTCGATTCGCGCCGATAGGCTCGCACGGCACGCGCCGTGTGCTCGAGGAAACGGGGCGACGGCGAGCCGTCTCGACTGTCACCGCAGCATCTGCTGCAAGCCGTGCGGCGGCGGCGCGGCGTGCCGGCTATGCGCCGAGCGCCCCTCTCCGCATCTAATCGAAACTGACATACACGATCGCACCCCCGTACTAACCCTGATTAATAAATCTTATCGCGGTGAAAAATTCCGTATCTTATTGAACCGATATCGGCTCGATATAGTGGCTCGCTTTCCCGCACGCACCGTCCGCGTGCGACTGACACGCTGACAATCAGCAGGAGCCGCTTGATGACCACCGACGTCCGATTCACCGAAATCGAGGATCTGATGCCCGCCGCCGGCGGGCTGCGCGAGATTCGTCACCACATCCATCACCATCCCGAACTCGCGTACGAGGAGCACGACACGGCCGCGCTCGTCGCGGACAAGCTCGGGCAATGGGGCTGGCAGGTGACGCGCGGGGTCGGCAAGACGGGCGTCGTCGGCACGCTGCGCGTGGGCGACGGCGCGCGCAGCATCGGCATTCGCGCCGACATGGATGCGCTGCCGATCGTCGAGGCGACGGGCCTGCCGTATGCGAGCGGCACGCACGGCAAGATGCACGCGTGCGGCCACGACGGCCATACGACGATGCTGCTCGGCGCCGCGCAGCATCTCGCGAAGACGCGCAATTTCTCCGGCACCGTGCACCTGTATTTCCAGCCGGCGGAAGAACACGGCGTCGACAGCGGCGCGAAGAAGATGATCGACGACGGCCTGTTCGAGCGCTTCCCGTGCGACGCCGTGTTCGGCATGCACAACCATCCGGGCGCGGCGCCCGGCGTCTTCCTCACGCGGCGCGGCCCGTTCATGTCGGCCGGCGACAAGGCGATCGTCACGATCGAAGGCGTCGGCGGCCACGCGGCGCGGCCGCACCTGACGGTCGATCCGGTCGTCGTCGCGGCGAGCATCGTGATGGCGTTGCAGACGATCGTCGCGCGCAACGTCGACCCCGCGCAGCCGGCGGTCGTCACGGTCGGCTCAATGCACGCGGGCACCGCGAACAACGTGATTCCGAACGGCGCGCGCCTCGAACTCAGCGTGCGCTCGTTCAGCCCCGACGTGCGCGCGCTGCTCAAGCGCCGCATCGTCGAGCTGGCCGAAACGCAGGCCGCGAGCTACGGCGCGAGCGCGAACGTCGAGTACATCGAAGGCTACCCGGTCGTCGTCAATACGGATGCCGAAACGGATTTCGCCGCGCAGGTCGCGCGCGAGCTCGTCGGCGACGCGCACGTGGTCGAGCAGACCGACCTGCTGATGGGCAGCGAGGATTTCGCGTTCATGCTGCAGCAGCGGCCGGGCTCGTTCGTGCGGCTCGGCAACGGCGAAGGGGAGGACGGCTGCATGGTGCACAACCCGAAATACGACTTCAACGACCGCAACCTGCCGATCGGCGCGGCGTTCTGGACGCGTCTCGTGGAGCGTTACCTGGGGCGGTGATCGCGGTGGCGCGCGGCCGGCGCTTCCGGCCGTATTGAGAAGGAGACCGGAATGATGCAGAAAGACCATCTCGTACTGCACCCTGCACCGACGGTAGCCGCCGAAGCAGGCGGGCCCGCGGTTACACGGCGCGGCGCGATCGCGGCGGCCGTGATCGGCAACTGGCTGGAATTCTTCGATTTCACCGTGTACGGCTTTTTCGCGGTGCTGATCGGCAAGCTGTTCTTCCCGTCGAGCGATCCGACCACGTCGCTGCTGCTGTCGGTCGCGACGTTTGCCGCCGGCTTCTTCACGCGGCCGCTCGGCAGCGTCGTGCTCGGCGTCTACGCGGACCGCAAGGGGCGCAAGGCCGCGCTGAACCTGACGATCATGCTGATGGCGCTCGGCACGGGCCTGATCGCGATCGCGCCGACGTATGCGCAGGCCGGCATGGCCGCGCCGCTGCTCGTCGTGTTCGCGCGGCTGATGCAGGGCTTCTCGCAGGGCGGCGAATTCGGCGCGGCGACCACGACGCTGCTCGAACAGGGCGGCACGTCGCGCCGCGCGTTCCGCGCAAGCTGGCAGCTCGCGACGCAGGGCGGTGCCGCGCTGATGGGCTCGGGCTTCGCGGCGCTGCTGTCGAACACGATGACTAAGGACGCGCTCGAAAGCTGGGGCTGGCGGCTGCCGTTCCTCGTCGGCGTGCTGATCGCGCCGGTCGGCATGTATCTGCGCCGCCGGCTCGCGGACGACGCGCCCGGCGACAGCCATCACGCGATCGAGCGCGGCGTGCTGCACGAGCTGTTCTCGAAGCACACGCGCACGGTGCTGTTGCTGATGCTCACGGTGATGGGCGGCACGGTGTCGACCTACATCCTGACCTTCTACATGCCGACTTACGCGATCCATACGCTCGGCCTGCCGATGAAGCTGTCGATGTTCGTCGGCGTCGCATCGGGCTGCGTGATGCTGGTCACGTGCCCGCTGTTCGGCTGGCTGTCGGACCGGATCGGCAGCCGGCGCGTGCCGATCTTCGTCGGGCGCGGCGTGCTGGTCGTACTGCTGTTCCCGGCGTTCTGGCTGATGAATCATCATCCGACGCTGTCGGTGATCCTGCCGCTGACCGCGCTGATGCTGCTGTTCTATTCGCTCGGCTCGGCGTCGGAGATGGCGCTGATGTGCGAGTCGCTGCCGCGCCATGTGCGCGCGACGGGCATCTCGATCGCGTATGCGCTCGCGGTGACGATCTTCGGCGGCACCGCGCAGCTCATCGCGACCTGGCTCGTGAAGACGACCGGCAGCAAGCTCGCGCCGGCCGGCTACGTGGCCGCGTGCGTGGTGCTGTCGCTGATCGCGGTCGCGATGCTGCGCGAGACGGCTCGGGAGTCGATGGACTGACGCGCGGCGCGACGGGCAACTGGTGGCGGGCACGCTGTCCGATAGGCTCCGTGCAATTTCGTTCTCGTCAAATTGACCGGGCTTCCGCGCGTCACTAAATTGTGCAGCGCGGGGTTCGCTCCGTGTTCCGTGAGAAGAACGTTGCAAGAGGGTCAGAGTATTGAGCGGGCAGCTTGTGCTGCCCGCTTTTTTTTGAGCGGATTGTCGTTTCACTGATACGACAATCGAGCTGGACGCTCACCCCCGCCGCGCCACCAGCTCCGACACCGTCTGCGAGGCCTGCTGCAGCGGCCCGAGAAACTCCTTCACCATCTGCTTCGCGGTATGCCGCTGCGCATTGCCGCTGATGTTCATCGCCGCGATGATCTGCCCGCGCCGGTTGCGGATCGGCGCGGAGATCGACATCAGGCCCACTTCGAGTTCCTGGTCGACCACGGCCCAGCCTTGCTGGCGCACCTGTGCGATCGTCGCCTTCAGTTCGCCGAGGTCCGTGATCGTGCGCGGCGTGTGCGCGCGGATGTTGCTCTGCGCGAGCGTTTCGTCGAGCGCCGCGTCGTCGAGTGCGGACAGCAGCACGCGGCCCATCGACGTGCAGTACGCGGGCAGCCGGCTGCCGATCGACAGGTTGATCGTCATGATCTTGTGCGTCGGCACGCGCAGCACGTAGACGATCTCGGTGCGGTCGAGCACGGCGGCCGAGCAGCTTTCGTGGATCTGCGCGGACAACTGCTCCATCACGGGATCGGCGAGATTCCAGAACGGCATCGACGTCAGGTACGCGAAGCCGAGTTCGAGGATCTTCGGCGTGAGCCGGAACAGCCGGCCGTCGGCCTCGACGTAGCCGAGCGTCTGCAGCGTGAGCAGGATCCGGCGCGCGCCCGCGCGCGTCAGGCCGGTAGCCGACGCGACCTCGGTAAGCGTCTGCTCCGGGCGCGCCGCGTCGAAGGCGCGGATCACCGCGAGGCCGCGCGCGAACGACTGCACATAGGAGTCGCCGGGTTTCGTCTGAGTGTCTTCGGTTGTCATGAGCGGTTGGAATATCGTGCAGCCGAAAAGATAGCGCATGGGGCCTGACACGCCAACCGCACGGCGGACCGGACGCTTGACAGGTCGTCCCCGCACTCCCTATGATGCGGTGAACGTTCGATACACGATCTTATGTTCGTATATAGAACATTTGAGCGCATCCCGGCGGGTTATGCAAGGGGCGCGCCCCGTTCATTTCCCAGCCTTGTATGTGGCCGGAGCAAGCGCTAGCGCGCCAACTCTGATCGACCGCCGTGGGGCTGGAGCAAGCGCTAAAGCGCTAACTCCAGCCAACCACGCCATGGGATCGGACCAAGCGCTAAAGCGCCAGCTCTGATCGACCGCCGTGGGGCTGGAGCAAGCGCTGAAGCGCTAACTCCAGCCAACCACGCCATGGGATCGGACTAAGCGCTAAAGCGCCAAGTCCGATCGACCGCCGTGGGGCTGGAGTAAGCGCTAAAGCGCTAACTCCAGTCAACCACGCCATGAGATCGGACTAAGCGCTAAAGCGCCAAGTTCGATCGACAGGAGACACTGATGACCGAAGCTTTTCTGTGTGATGCAATCCGTACGCCGATCGGGCGTTACGGCGGTGCGCTGTCCGGCGTGCGCGCCGACGACCTGGGCGCGGTGCCGCTCAAGGCGCTCGTCGAGCGCAACCGCAACGTCGACTGGACGGCGATCGACGACGTGATCTACGGCTGCGCGAACCAGGCCGGCGAGGACAACCGCAACGTCGCGCGCATGTCGCTGCTGCTCGCGGGCCTGCCGCAGGGCGTGCCGGGTTCGACGATCAACCGGCTGTGCGGTTCCGGGATGGATGCGGTCGGCGTGGCCGCGCGCGCGATCAAGTCGGGCGAGGCCGCGCTGATGGTCGCGGGCGGCGTCGAGAGCATGACGCGCGCACCGTTCGTGATGGGCAAGGCCGCGAGCGCGTTCGCACGCCAGGCCGACATCTACGATACGACGATCGGCTGGCGCTTCGTCAATCCGCTGATGAAACAGCTTCACGGCGTCGATTCGATGCCGGAGACGGCCGAGAACGTCGCGGTCGACTACAACATCAGCCGCGCCGACCAGGACCTGTTCGCGCTGCGCAGTCAGCAGAAGGCCGCACGTGCGCAGCAGGACGGCACGCTCGCCGAGGAAATCGTTGCAGTCACGATTCCGCAGAAGAAGGGTGATCCGGTCGTGGTGTCGCGCGACGAGCATCCGCGCGAGACGTCGCTCGAAACCCTCGCGAAGCTGAAGGGTGTCGTGCGCCCGGACGGCTCGGTGACGGCCGGCAACGCATCGGGCGTCAACGACGGCGCCGCCGCGCTGCTGCTGGCAAACGAAGAAACTGCGAAGCGCTTCGGCCTGACGCCGCGCGCACGCGTGCTGGGCATTGCGACGGCCGGCGTCGCGCCGCGCGTGATGGGCATCGGCCCCGCGCCGGCCACGCAGAAGCTGCTTGCGCGACTCGGCATGACGATCGACCAGTTCGACGTGATCGAGCTGAACGAGGCGTTTGCGTCTCAGGGCCTCGCGGTGCTGCGCATGCTTGGCGTCGCCGACGACGATCCGCGCGTGAACCCGAACGGCGGCGCGATCGCGCTGGGCCATCCGCTCGGCGCATCGGGCGCGCGTCTCGTGACGACCGCGATGTACCAGCTGCATCGCACGAACGGCCGCTTTGCGCTGTGCACGATGTGCATCGGCGTTGGCCAGGGCATCGCGATCGCGATCGAACGCGTCTGACCCGCGTTACGCGGCGAAGCGACCGAACAAGCGTCGCTTCCCCGTTCCCCGAACGATGCGCGGCACGACATTCGTCGTGCCGCGCATCGTCGTTAACCGGCCTGCGATATCTGCCTGAGGCGCGCGTCGAGCGCGTCGATCTCGGTGTCCGCGAACACCTCGATGCCGTGCTCGCGCAGCAATGCCGCCGTGACACCGTCGCCCGCGTGCCGCCGGTTCGCGAAACTCCCGTCATAAATGAAGGTGCTGCCGCACGACGGACTGCCGTCGGCCAGGATCGCGAAGCGGCAATCGTGCGCGCGCGCGAGCGCCAGCGCGGCTTGCGCGCCGGAGACGAACGGCGCCGTCACGTCGGTTCCGTTCACGTCGACGATGCGTGCGGCGCCCGACAGAACCCGCTGCCCCGATTCACCATCCGCGATTTCGGCGGGCGGGCGCGGCACGCTGAAGCCGCCTGCCAGTTCGGGGCAGACGGGCACGAGACGCCCTTCGCGCCGCCACCGTTCGAGCGCCTCGTGCGCGGCGGTCTTGGCCGAGCCGTTGTAACGCACCGGATGACCGACCACGCACATGCTGACGAGGATCTTCGGCGTGGCTTGCGGCTGCGGTTCGTTCTGCAATTTCGCTCTCCGTGTCGGCTGATGGTAGCCGCGGCAAAGCGGGAAATTCTACGCGTCACCCGCATGCCGGTGCGTCAGGCCGCCGGCCCTTCCAGATGAATGTCTTCCGGCTCGAGCGCGTAAAGCGCCGGGTCGGGCGACGCGCTGACCGTGAAGCCGATCGCTCCGTCGGCGATGTCGACGCTCGTCGCATCCGCGCCGTCGCGCGCGAGGCTCGGCGTGCCCTGCCCCGCTTTGCACTGCAGGAGCCGCAGTCCCGTGACGTCGCCGAGCAGCTTGCGTTCCGTCGAGCCACCATGGCGGAAAAAGGCGGCCTGATCACCTTTATGACTGTTATGCGCGACTGTCGCCGTATTCCAGGACCGCCGATTCAGTTCATGCAAAGCCGTTTTCATCGAATTCAAATGCCGGTTGAATGAGGCAGGTCAGGCCGAATTGTTTCGCCGCGCGCGACGAATGCCGGTATTGACACGCTCCGCGTTGTGACATGCGTATCAGCGCGCGCGGCGATTATCGCCGGATTATTTGATCGAAATCATTGTGCCGGCTGAATTGCATATTTCATGAGCGCAAAGGGTAAGGTTTTCCGATGGATTGCCGACAGTAAAAAAGAAGACCGTCGTAAAGCGATAAACCGTTTTTCGGCTACTGAGCGTGATTTCAGCGCGACGCGGACGACAGATCCGCCTTTCGGAGCCTTGCATGCGCAACAACCAGCCCGTTACCCAACAAGAATTCGATTTTCCCGACGACGTCACGCTGATGTCGACGACCGATGCCGACGGCACCATCACGTATGCGAACACGACGTTCGCGCAGGTGAGCGGCTTCTCGAACGAGGAGCTCGTCGGCCAGCCGCACAACGTGGTGCGCCACCCGGACATGCCGAAGGAGGCGTTCGCCGACATGTGGGCGACGCTCCGGCGCGGCGAGCCGTGGACCGCGCTCGTGAAGAACCGCCGCAGGAACGGCGATCATTACTGGGTGCGCGCGAACGCGATCCCGGTGATGCGCGACGGCGAGCCGCAGGGCTACATGTCGGTGCGCACGAGGGCGCCGCGCGACGAGACCGCCGCGGCCGACGCGCTGTATCGCGCGTTTCGCGAAGGCAAGGCCGGCCAGCGCCGGTTCCACAAGGGGCTGGTCATTCGCACCGGGCTGCTGCGCATCGCGTCGCTGTCGCAGACGATGTCGGTGCGTGCGCGCGTTCATGCGGCGCCGTGCGTGCTGGCGCCGGCTGTCATCGGCGCGGGCTGGGCATGCGGGCTGGCCGGCGGCGGGCTCGCGGCGTTTGCCGGCGTGACGGTCGCCGTGGCGGCGGCGGCCGGGCTGTGGCTCGACGCGCAGATCGTGCGTCCGCTGAAGCGGCTGCACGATCAGGCGCTGAACGTCGCGACCGGCGAAAGCCGGCGCGGCGCGCGGATGAACCGCGTCGACGAGATCGGGATGACGCTGCGCACGATCAACCAGCTCGGGCTGATGTTCCGCTGGCTCGTCGACGACGTCAGCGAGCAGGTGCACAACGTGCAGCGCGCGAGCAACGAGATCGCGCAGGGCAACAACGACCTGAGCGCGCGCACCGAGCAGGCGGCGTCGAGCGTGCAGCAGACCGCTGCGTCGATGGCCGAGATGACGGCGACGGTCGACAGCAACGCGGAAACCGCGCTGCAGGCCAACCGGCTCTCGGTGTCGGCGAGCGATGCTGCCGAGCGCGGCGGAAAGGCGGTGAGCGAGGTCGTCACGACGATGAACGACATCACCGACAGCTCGCGCAAGATCGCCGACATCATCGGCGTGATCGACGGCATCGCGTTCCAGACCAACATCCTTGCGCTGAATGCGGCGGTCGAGGCCGCGCGTGCGGGCGAGCAGGGGCGCGGCTTCGCGGTGGTCGCGGGCGAAGTGCGGGCGCTCGCGCAGCGTAGCGCGAACGCGGCGAAGGAGATCAAGACGCTGATCGGCGCGAGCGTCGAGCGGGTCGAGTCGGGCGCGCGGATCGTCGACGGCGCGGGCAAGACGATGGAGGACATCGTCACGCAGGTGAAGCGCGTGTCGGACCTGATCGCGGAGATCAGTTCGTCGACGGCCGAGCAAAGCACGGGCGTCGCGCAGGTCGATCAGGCGGTCGTGCACCTGGACAACATCACGCAGCAGAACGCGGCGCTCGTCGAGCAGAGCACGGCGGCGTCGGAGAGCCTGAAGCAGCAGGCGACGCGGCTGGTCGATGCGGTGAACGTGTTCAGGTGATCGTCGGGCACGCGCGCGATGTGCAGGCCCGAACAGTGCATTGCGGTTGTCGCGCGCAATGTACGTTCAGGCTTCGATTCAATCGAAATGCATCAAGCGAGAAACATTCGTATTCAAGATATTGCGTTTATGCATTGAACCGATCTGAACGGATCGCGCGCGACAATCGGCCGAATGACCGTCAGACCGTTGTGCGGCCTGGATTTTTAATTCATCCATAAACAAATTATTTGGTGAAAACAAGATGATGCATATTTAATGAATATTTTCCCGTATACAGCATAATGTTTTCGCCGAATTTGCCGAAAGCGCAGGAGCCTGGCCCGCGCGCATGCGGATAGACCGCAATGCGCGGGGTCTCGAATCAATCGACAAGCGGACGCAAGATCCGCTACCCGGAGCTCCCACACCATGCGCAATAACCAGCCCGTCACGCAACGCGAATTCGATTTCCCCGACGACGCGACGCTGATGTCGACGACCGATGCCGACAGCCATGTCACGTACGCGAACGCGGCATTCATCCAGGTCAGCGGATTTTCTCCCGAAGAGATCGAAGGTCAGCCGCACAACATCGTGCGCCATCCGGACATGCCGAAGGAGGCATTCGCCGACATGTGGGCGACGCTCAAGGGCGGCGAGCCGTGGACCGCGCTCGTCAAGAACCGCCGCAAGAACGGCGATCATTACTGGGTGCGCGCGAACGCGGTGCCGGTGATGCGCAACGGGCAGCCGAAGGGCTACATGTCGGTGCGCACGAAAGCGTCGCGCGACGAGATTGCCGCTGCCGAGGCGCTGTACAAGGAATTCCGCGAAGGGCGCGCGGGCAATCGGCATTTTCACAAGGGGCTGATCGTCCGCAAGGGCATTGCGGGCTTCACGTCGCTGTTCCAGACGATGTCGGTGCGCGCGCGGCTTCATGCGTCGCTGTGCGTGCTCGCACCGGTGGTGGTGGCCGGCGGCTGGGCATGCGGGCTGGCCGGCGGCCCGCTCGCGGCGTTCGCGGCGGTGACGGCAGGCGCCGCCGCTGCCGCGGGCCTGTGGCTCGATGCGCAGATCGCGCGCCCGCTCATGCAGTTGCGCGACGAGGCGTTGCGCGTCGCGACCGGCGAGAGCCGCAGCGGCGTGCGGATGAACCGCGTCGACGAGATCGGGATGACGCTGCGCACGATCAACCAGCTCGGGCTGATGTTCCGCTGGCTCGTCGACGACGTCAGCGAGCAGGTGCACAACGTGCAGCGCGCGAGCAACGAGATCGCGCAGGGCAACAACGACCTGAGCGCGCGCACCGAGCAGGCGGCGTCGAGCGTGCAGCAGACCGCTGCGTCGATGGCCGAGATGACGGCGACGGTCGACAGCAACGCGGAAACCGCGCTGCAGGCCAACCGGCTCTCGGTGTCGGCGAGCGATGCTGCCGAGCGCGGCGGAAAGGCGGTGAGCGAGGTCGTCACGACGATGAACGACATCACCGACAGCTCGCGCAAGATCGCCGACATCATCGGCGTGATCGACGGCATCGCGTTCCAGACCAACATCCTTGCGCTGAATGCGGCGGTCGAGGCCGCGCGTGCGGGCGAGCAGGGGCGCGGCTTCGCGGTGGTCGCGGGCGAAGTGCGGGCGCTCGCGCAGCGTAGCGCGAACGCGGCGAAGGAGATCAAGACGCTGATCGGCGCGAGCGTCGAGCGGGTCGAGTCGGGCGCGCGGATCGTCGACGGCGCGGGCAAGACGATGGAGGACATCGTCACGCAGGTGAAGCGCGTGTCGGACCTGATCGCGGAGATCAGTTCGTCGACGGCCGAGCAAAGCACGGGCGTCGCGCAGGTCGATCAGGCGGTCGTGCACCTGGACAACATCACGCAGCAGAACGCGGCGCTCGTCGAGCAGAGCACGGCGGCGTCGGAGAGCCTGAAACAGCAGGCGACGCGGCTGGTCGATGCGGTGAACGTGTTCCGCTGATTGCGGGGAGGAGAGGCGACGCGGGCGCGGCGGAGAGGGGCACCGGCCCGCGTCGGACCGCCCGGTTCCGGCCGGGCGGTCAGGGCCTGTCACCGAAGCGACAGGCCCTGAACCGTCACACGGCGAGGCAGAGGTACTTGATCACGACGTAGTCGTCGATGCCGTAGTGCGAGCCTTCGCGGCCGAGGCCCGACTGCTTGACGCCGCCGAACGGCGCGACTTCGTTCGAGATCAGGCCCGTGTTCACGCCGACCATCCCGTATTCCAGCGCTTCGGCGACCTTCCACACGCGGCCGATGTCGCGGCTGAAGAAATACGCGGCCAGACCGAACTCGGTGTCGTTCGCGAGGCGGATCACCTCGTCGTCGCTGCTGAACTTGAACAGCGGCGCGAGCGGCCCGAACGTCTCTTCCTTCGCGACCTTCATCGCGGGCGTGACACCCGTCAGCACGGTCGGCTCGAAGAAGCCGTGGCCGAGCGCGTGGCGCTTGCCGCCCGTCACGACAGTCGCGCCCTTCGCGAGCGCGTCCTCGATGTGTGCCTCGACCTTCAGCACGGCCGCTTCGTTGATCAGCGGGCCTTGCGTGACGCCCGGCTCGGTGCCGCGACCGACCTTCAGCTGGCCGACCGCCGCCGCGAGCTTCTGCGCGAACTGGTCGTACACGGCTTCATGCACGTAGAAGCGGTTCGTGCACACGCAGGTCTGGCCGCTGTTGCGGTATTTCGACGCGATCGCGCCCTGCACGGCCGCATCGAGATCGGCGTCGTCGAACACGATGAACGGCGCGTTGCCGCCGAGTTCCAGCGATACCTTCTTGACCGTCGCCGCGCATTGCGCCATCAGCAGGCGGCCGACCGGCGTCGAGCCGGTGAACGACAGCTTGCGCACGATCGGGTTCGACGTCAGTTCGCCGCCGATCGCCTTCGGGTCGCCCGTGACGACGCTGAACACGCCGGCCGGCACACCCGCGCGCTCGGCCAGCACGGCCATCGCGAGCGCGGAGAACGGCGTTGCCTCGGCCGGCTTCACGACGATCGGGCAGCCTGCGGCGAGCGCCGGGCCGACCTTGCGCGTGATCATCGCCGCCGGGAAGTTCCACGGCGTGATCGCCGCGCACACGCCGATCGCTTCCTTCGTCACGACGATGCGCTTGTCGCTCGCCGGCGTCGGGATCGTGTCGCCGTACACGCGCTTGCCTTCTTCCGCGAACCATTCGAGGAACGACGCCGCGTAGCCGATCTCGCCCTTCGCCTCGGCCAGCGACTTGCCCTGCTCGGACGTCAGGATCAGCGCAAGATCGTCGGCGTTTTCCATCATCAGGTCGTGCCACTTGCGCAGGATGACCGCGCGTTCCTTCGCGGTCTTCTTGCGCCACGCCGGCCATGCGGCGTTCGCGGCGTCGATCGCGTGACGCGTCTCGGCCGTGCCCATCGCCGGCACGGTGCCGAGCAGGCCGCCCGTCGCCGGGTTGCGGACTTCGAACGCCTCGCCGTTCGTTGCGCCTTGCCATTCGCCGTTGACGTACGCCTGCTGGCGGAACAGCGACGGGTCCTTCAGTGCCAGGGTTTCTTGAACAGTGCTCATGCCGGTGTCTGCTTTGAAGATGACGGATGAAAAGGCCGCCGCCGTCGTGACGACGGCGGCGGCGCATTCAGTTGACGGGAACTCAGGCCGGCACGCCGACCGTTTCCTTCAGCACTTCCTCAAGGATCACGAGCGCTTCGTCGAACACGGCTTGCGGGATCGTCAGCGGGAACAGGAAGCGCACGACGTTCGAGTACACGCCGCACACGAGCAGCAGCAGGCCGCGCTCAAGCGCACGCGCCTGCACGCGCTTCGTGAATTCCGCATCCGGCTCGCCCGAGCCCGGCTTCAGGAACTCGACCGCGACCATCGCGCCCGGGCCGCGCACGTCGGCGATCTGCGGCACGTCGGCCTGCAGCGCGTTCAGCTTTGCCTTCAGCACGTCGCCGAGTTGCGTGGCGCGCTCGCACAGCTTCTCTTCGTCGATGATCTCGAGCACCGCGTGCGCCGATGCGACTGCCAGCGGGTTGCCCGCGTACGTGCCGCCGAGGCCGCCGGGCGCTGCCGCGTCCATCACGTCCGCACGGCCGACGACGCCCGACAGCGGCATGCCGCCCGCGAGGCTCTTCGCCATCGTGATCAGGTCGGCCAGCACGTCGTAGTGCTGCATCGCGAACAGCTTGCCGGTACGCGCGAAGCCGGTCTGGACTTCGTCGGCGATCAGCAGGATGCCGTGTTCGTTGCAGATCTTGCGCAGCGCGCGCACGAACTCGGCCGGCGCCGGGTTGAAGCCGCCTTCGCCCTGGACCGGTTCGAAGATGATCGCGGCGACGCGCTTCGGATCGATGTCGGCCTTGAACAGCATCTCGATCGCCTTGATCGAGTCGGCCGTCGTCACGCCGTGCAGCGCGGTCGGGTACGGTGCGTGGAACACGTCGCCCGGGAACGGGCCGAAGTTCAGCTTGTACGGGGCGACCTTGCCGGTCAGCGCCATGCCCATCATCGTGCGGCCGTGGAAGCCGCCCGAGAACGCGATGACGCCCGGACGGCCGGTCGCGGCGCGCGCGATCTTGATCGCGTTCTCGACGGCTTCGGCGCCGGTCGTGAAGAACGCGGTCTTCTTCGGGAAGTCGCCCGGCGCGCGTGCGTTGATCTTCTCGGCCAGCTCGACGTACGACGCGTACGGGACGATCTGGTAGGCGGTGTGCGTGAAGCTGTTCAGCTGATCCGAGATCGCCTTGACGATCTTCGGGTGGCGGTGGCCCGTGTTCAGCACCGCGATGCCGGCGGCGAAATCGATGAAGCGGCGGCCTTCGACATCCCACAGTTCCGCGTTCTCGGCGCGGGCTGCGTAGAAATCGCACATCACGCCGACGCCGCGCGGGGTAGCGGCGTTCTTGCGGGCCTGCAGGTCGGCATTCTTCACGGTCATCTCCTTGATGTTCTTTCCGGTGAGTAGAAAATCGGGCGCGTTGGCAGCCCATGGAGGCGACTATAATCACATTTGGCTCTGGCAATCAGAGCCATTTCAATAAATATTCAGGAGCCAATCATGCGTGCGAGCGTGTTGTCGGACTGGCTGGCGCAGCGCCTCCTGCGCGGCGGCGAACAGCCGATCTACCGGCAGCTTCACCGGCTGCTGCAACAGGCGATCCTGTCGCGCGAACTGCCGGCCGGCACGCGCGTGCCGTCGTCGCGGCTGCTGGCCGCCGAGCTCGGGATCGCGCGCAACACGGTCACGCAGGTTTACGAACAGCTTGCGCTCGAAGGCTATGTGAACTCGGCGACGGGCCGCGGCACGTTCGTCGCCGACAGCGCGCCGGACGAGATCGTCGGGGCGCCGCCCGACGCAGCGGCCGGGCCGGCCGTCGTGGTGCCGTCCGCGCGGCGGCTGTCCGCGCGCGGCACGCGGCTCGTCGACGGAGCCGGCGTGTCGAAGCGCCAGGGCGGCGCGTTCATGCCGGGCGTGCCCGATGTGTCGCGATTTCCGGCGCGCGTGTGGACGCGACTGCACAACAAATACTGGCGGCGCCTGCGCCCCGACCTGCTGACCTATGCGCCGGGCGGCGGGCTCGCGCTGCTGCGCGAGGCGCTGGCCGACTACCTGCGCACGTCGCGCTCGGTGCGCTGCACGCCCGAGCAGATCGTGATCACGACCGGCATCCACCAGTCGATCGACCTCGCGGTGCGGCTCCTGACCGACCCGGGCGACGCGATCTGGACCGAGGATCCGTGCTACTGGGGCGTGCGCAGCGTGCTGAACGTGTCGGGGCTGACCACTCGGCCGATCCCGGTCGACGACGAAGGCATCGCGCCGTCGGCCGCCGATCTCGCGGAACCGCCGAAGCTGATGCTCGTCACGCCGTCGCACCAGTATCCGCTCGGGATGGTGATGAGCCTCGCGCGGCGGCGCATGCTGCTCGAATACGCGCGCCAGCACGGCTGCTGGATCATCGAGGACGACTACGACAGCGAATTCCGCTACGGCAGCCGGCCGCTCGCGTCGCTGCAGGGTCTCGATACGGCCGGGCAGGTGATCTACGTCGGCAGTTTCGGCAAGACGCTGTTCCCCGGGCTGCGGGTCGGCTACCTGGTCGCGCCGGAACCGCTCGCGGAAAGCTTCGCGACCGCGAGCGCCGAGCTGTATCGCGAAGGGCAGTTGCTGCAGCAGGCCGTGCTCGCCGAATTCATCGCGGAAGGGCATTTCGTGTCGCATATCCGCAAGATGCGCACGCTGTACGGGCAACGCCGCGAGGTGCTGCTGGATGCGGTCGCGCGCCGCTACGGCGACACGCTGCAGGCGCTCGGCAGCGACGCGGGGCTGCATCTCGTCACGCAATTGCCGGAAGGCGTCGACGATCGCGCGGTCGCGCAGGCCGCGCTCGAGCGCAATATCGTCGTGCGGCCGCTGTCCGGCTATTACGCGGATCGCGGGCGCGCGGCGTCGGGGCTGCTGCTCGGTTATGCATGCGTGCCGGAGGACGAGATCGCGCCGGCATTCGCGACGCTCGCGGAGGCGATCGACGAGCGGGCGTTCGGCGGGGTGGCGGTGGCAGCGTAAGCGGCGTATCCAACGACAGCATCGCGATGCGATGCCTGTCGTCGACGGGCGACGGAGCGATGCTCTCCGCAGCGCGGAGAGCATTCGCGTTTTGCCGTGCCGCTGAATCTCAATACCCGATCCACACCGCGAACGTCAGCACGACGCACGACAGCGCGAGCAGCGTCAGGAACAGCGGCAGCACGAAGCGGATCCACGCGCCGAAGTCGACGCGCGCGGTCGCGAGATACGCGAGCAGCATCCCGGACGTCGGTGTGACGAGGTTCGTCAGTCCGCCGCCGAGCACGAACGCGAGCACCGACGTCTGGCCGCTCACGCCCGAGAGCTGCGCGATCGGCCCGATGATCGGCATGCTGACCGCGGCCTTGCCCGACACGGACGGGATGAACACGTCGAGCACCATCTGCACGCCCATCAGCCCGTTCGCGACCCATACCGGCGATTGCCCGTCCGCGAGTCGCGTGAAGAAATGGATCAGCGTGTCGAGTACGAGGCTGTTCTGCAGCAGCAGTTCGACCGACGCGGCGAGCCCCATCAGCAGCGCGGCGAGCATCATGTTCTTCATCCCGTCGACGAACGCATCGGCCGCGCTGCGCGAATCGAGCCGGCCGATCACGGCCGTCGCGATGCTCACGGCCGCGTAGAACGCCGCGAGTTCGACATTGCCCCATTTCAGTTCGCGCGTGCCGTAGATCAGCATCGCGACGGCCGCCGCAAATACGACCAGCGTTGCCTTGTGGCGCAGCGACAGCTTCGCGGTTTCATGCGCGGCGTTACCCGCCGCGGTTTGCCCCGCTCGGTAGCCGGTGTTGCGCACGTGGCGCAACAGGTACAGGATGCCGATCGTCAGGAATACGACGAATACGGCCGCGCGCAGCGCGACGCCGCTGAACAGCGGCACGCCGACGAGCGGCTGCGCGACGGCGAGCGCGAGCGGGTTCGTGACCGACGCGATATAGCCGATCTTCGCGGCGATCGCGACGAGCGCGACCGCGAACAGGTCGGACAGCCCGAGGCGCCGCGCGATCACGACGACCATCGGAATGATCACGAGGTATTCGGAGATGAAGCCGAGCAGCGTGCTGCCGAGCCCGATCAGGATCATCAGCATCGGCGTCAGCAGGTACGCGTTGTTGCCGGTGAGCTGCAGCAGCCGGTCGATGCCGGCATCGACGACGCCGGTGCGGCGCATCACGCCGAACATCCCGCCGACGAACATCACCATCACGATCAGCGGCGCGTTCTTCAGCAGGCCTTCCGGTACCGCGACGAATGCGGATACGAGGCTCGCCGGCAACGCATGCGCGGACGTGCTGTGGCTGACGGCCGGTGCGACGAGCGTCGCGAGCGCGGTCGTCTTCGGCACCACCTGGTAGGTGCCCGGCACGACGAGCCGGCCGTTGCGCTCGAAGTGGCCGGAGTCGACGATCCACGTGAGTGCGATCGCGGCGGACAGCACCCACAGCATCATCACGACCGGGTGCAGCATCTTGCCGTGCGGATGCAGCGCGTGGCCGGCGTTCGCCGCCGGATCGCCGGCCGCCGGATCGTCGGCCGCGAGCGCGGGGGTGTCGGCGCCGTGCGCGCCGGCCGGGTTCGGGGAAGAGGCGGACATTGGATCCTCGTCGGTTCGTCGGTGAAGGGGGCGGGCCGTCAGGCCGGTTGCAGCGCGGCGCGCGCCGGGACGTAGCCGAGTTCGGCGGAAATGGCGTGGCTGCACGCCTGCAGGCGTTCGAGATAGTCGGGAATGTCGGCGTGGCTCACGCGCACCTCGGGCCCCGTCACGCTGACCGACGCGACCGTCGCACCCGTCAGGTCGCGCACCGGCACCGCGATCCCCACCGCGCCGGGCGTCACTTCGCCGCTGCTGACCGCATAGCCCTTGCGTGCGACCGCGTCGAGTTCGCCGGCGAGTTTCGGCTGATCGTCGGCCTGCCCGGTCCTGCGCAGTTGCACGAAATACTCGTCGCGCACCGCATCGGGCGCGAACGCGAGCAGCACCTTGCCCGATGCGCCGAAATTGATTGGCCGGCGGTTGCCGACCGAGCCGACGGTGCGCACCGCATGCGTCGTTTCGCAACGCGCGACGCACACCGATTCGAGCCCTTCGCGCACGCGCAGCACGATGGTTTCGTTGATCGCCTGGTTGAGCGCGAGCATGTGCCGGTGCGCGGCGCGCACCAGCGCGTTCTGCTGCGATGCGGCCACGCCGATCACGAACGCCTGCGGGCCGAGCGCATAGGTGGACGTGCGTGGGTCCTGCACGACGAACCGGTGCAGTTCGAGCGTGCACAGCATCCGGTACGTGCGCGACTTGTTGATGCCGAGTTGCGACGCCAGTTCGGTCACGCCGAGGTTCGGATGCTCGGCCACGTAGGTCAGCAGCTTCAGCGCGCTGTCGACGGCGTCGACGATGTAGGTCGTCATGCGGTATCTCCCGGCGCCGCGACGCGCGCGCGGACGTAATCGGCGAGCGCGTCGAGATACGCGTCGACCGAGCGCTTCAGCGGGGCGAAGCCCGCGTGTTTCGCGAACGCGGCTTCGTCCATGTAGAGCGTGCGGTTGAATTCGATCTGGATGCTGTGGCGCTGCCGTGCGGGGTCGGCGAGTGCGGTCAGCAGATCGCCGCCCTGGTACGGGTCGTTGATCTGCACGCGATAGCCGGCGTCGGCGAACCACTGCGCAGTCCATGCGGTGAAGGCCGGGTCGGCGGTCGTGCCGCGCCGGTCGCTGACGATGACGTCGGGCCGCAACGCGCCCGCGTCGATGTTCATCGCGTTGCCGCGCGACTTCATCGAATGGCAGTCGATATGCCACAGCGCGCCGTGCGCGGCATGCAGCGGCTCGGCGATGCCGGCGAGCGCGCGGCGGTACGGCAGGTAGTACGCGTCGATCCGGTGGCGCACTTCGGCGAGCGTTAGCTTGCGGTCGTACAGCGGCACGCCGGGCAGCGCGTCGCGCCGGATCAGCCCCATCCCGCGCTGCGTGTACGGCTGCGGCGAAAGCGGCTCGGGCCACGGCTCGGCGAGCAGCGTCGCGTCGATGTCGGTTGCCGCGCGGTTCGGATCGATGTAGGCGCGGGGGAACGTCGCACCGAGCAGCGTGCCGCCGTACGCGGCGGCGCCGGCCCACAGTTCGTCGATGTAAGCGTCCCACGTCGTGCGGATCGCGTCGTGCGGCGCGACGGGGGAAAAGTCGGGCGGATAGGCGATGCCGCTGTGCGGCGAATCGACGACGATCGGCAGCGCGGGCACCGTCGGCTGCGCGACGAAATACGCGGGCGATTCGCCGGCGGTCGCGTTGTTGCAATTAAACGTCAGCATGGGGATCAGGTTCTTTACCTAGTTTCTTGAAGCGTCTCGTCTGTTTGTTTTAATGATTAAAACAGCGTATCAATATTTCACAACGGCAGAAAATCGCGGTCAAGGGCTTTTTTTGATGCCGGGATTGCGCGCTGTGATCGGCTTGTAATGCCCGTAGATATTGAATTTGTTTCATTCTTCGAAACGCGTTGCAAGTCAGGCCGTTTTGACTCCCGTGAGTGATTTTTGGCATGGCTTGACGCTTCAAATCGCCGAAATCGACAATTAATAAGACGATGTTTTAGTCAATAAAACACGTCGCGGGCGAAATAAATCGCTCCCCATATTCAATCGACAAAAGGGGTCGGAGATGAAACGGAAAGAGATGGCGATCGCGCTGGCAGGCATCGCAATCGCGGCGGGTGCGACGCACGCACATGCGCAGTCGAGCGTGACGCTGTATGGCGTCGTCGATTCGGGGATCACGTACACGAACAACCAGAACGGGCATGCCGCGTGGCAGGCGACCGGCGGCAACGAACAGGGCACGCGCTGGGGGCTGCTCGGCAAGGAAGAACTCGGTGGCGGCACGCGCGCGGTGTTCCGGCTCGAGAACGGCTTCAACATCGAGACCGGCGCCGCGAGCCAGGGCGGGCGGCTGTTCGGGCGCCGCGCGTACGTCGGGCTGGAAAACGACCGCTGGGGCACGCTGACGATGGGCCGCCAGTACAACGCGGCGCAGGAAGTGCTGGAGCCGCTGCAGATCGGCGCGACCACCGCGCTCACGCAGTACGCGCTGCATCCGTTCGACACCGACGACCTGAACAACACGTTCCGCACCAACAACTCGGTGCAGTACCAGACGCCCATGTGGTATGGGCTGCGCGCGGTCGGCCTGTACGGCTTCTCGAATTCGACGTCGTTCGCCGAGAACCGCGTGTGGAGCCTTGGCGCGAGCTACGAGAACGGGCCGTTGCGACTCGGCGCGGCGTATGTGCGCGTCGACCATCCGGCACTCGACACGACCGGCGCGGCGGCGTCCGACAACTACTACACGTTCATCAAGGGCGTGACGCGCCAGCAGATCTGGGGTGCGGGCGGCGCGTATGCATGGGGTGCCGCGACGTTCGGGCTGCTGTACACGAGCTCGCTTTTCAACCTGCAGACGGGCGGCGCGATGCGCTTCATCAACTACGAGGGCAGCGTGCGCTACCTGATGACGCCCGCGCTGCAGTTCGCGCTCGGCGAAACCTACACGCAGGTGCTCGCGTCGCAGGGGCCGAAGCCGAGTTCGCACTACCTGCAGACGAGCGTCGGCGCGCAGTATTTCCTGTCGAAGCGCACCGATATCTACGTGAATGCGTTCTACCAGCGCGCGTCGTCGAACACGGTGGCCGCGATCGAGGGGATCTCGAATCCGTCGAGCACGCGTACGCAGATCGTCGCGGTGACGGGCATCCGTCACAAGTTCTGACTTGGCATGCCGCGGGCGCGCGTTGCTTCTGCTTAAAGCCGGATCAGCGCCGCGCCCGCAACCACCAGCGCGCACGCGGCGAGCCGCTGCGCGCCGGGCCGCTCGCGCATCACGAACCAGCCGATCGCGACCGCGAAGATCGAACTCGTTTCGCGCAGTGCCGACACGGTCGCGACCGGCAGGTGCCGGTACGCGAGGATCACGATCGCATACGCGGCGAGCGAGATCGTGCCGGCGATCGCACCCTGCTTGAGCGCGGTGCGCGAGCCGAGCACCGCGCGCGGGCCGCCGCGCACTGCGCAGACGAGCACGAGCTGCGGCACGCTCCACAGCAGGTACACCCACGCGATGTAGCCGAGCGCGCTGCCGGACACGCGCGAGCCGATCCCGTCGCAGATCGAATACGCGGCGATGAACACGCCCGTGAGCAGCGCATACGGCACGCCTTCCCCGGAGAACCTGAAGCCGCGGCGCAGCGCGAGCGACATGATGCCGAACGACACGAGCGCGATGCCGGCGAAGCCGAACGGCGTCGGCCGCTCGTGCAGCACCACGAACGCGAGCACCGACACGAGCAGCGGCGACATCCCGCGCGCGATCGGATAGATCTGCCCGAACTCGCCGCTGCGGTATGCGCGCGCGAGCGTGAAGCAGTACGCGACCTCGAGCGCGGCCGATGCGACGACATACGGCCAGGCGGCGGGCACCGGCGCGGGCAGCAGCGCGGCGCCGGCGATGCCGAACGCGAGATACGGCAGCGACATCGTGCCGAGCTGCACGAGCCGGTCTTCGCTGACGTGCAGAAACGCGTTCCAGATGGCGTGCAGCAGCGCGGAGCACAGCACGAGGCCGATGAACAGGTGATCCATGAATGAAGGGGCGGACGAAGGCAGGCGCCGACAATTATGTGGGTATCGGGCGCGCTCGCGCGGAATTGTCGATAATGGAGCGTTGTTATTCACCGGATGCCGACGATGACCGAAGCCACCCAAGCCCAGCCTGCCGTTCCGCGCCTCACGAGCCTGTCGCACGGGGGCGGCTGCGGCTGCAAGATCGCGCCGGGCGTGCTGTCCGAGCTGCTGAAGCGCGCGACGCCGCCCGCGCTGTTCCCGGACCTGCTGGTCGGTACCGAGACGTCCGACGATGCGGCCGTCTACCGTCTCAACGACGAGCAGGCGATCGTCGCGACCACCGACTTCTTCATGCCGATCGTCGACGATCCGTTCGACTTCGGCCGCATCGCGGCGACCAACGCGCTGTCCGATGTCTACGCGATGGGCGGCAAGCCGATCCTCGCGCTCGCGCTGGTCGGGATGCCGATCAACGTGTTGCCGCACGAGACGATCGCGGCCGTGCTGCGCGGCGGCGAATCGGTGTGCGCGGACGCCGGCATTCCGGTCGCGGGCGGCCATTCGATCGATTCGGTCGAGCCGATCTACGGGCTCGCGGCGATCGGCGTCGTGCATCCGTCGCGCGTGAAGCGCAACGCGGCCGCGCGCGCGGGCGACGTGCTCGTGCTCGGCAAGCCGCTTGGCGTCGGCGTGCTGTCGGCCGCGCTGAAGAAGAACCAGCTCGACGCCGCGGGTTATGCGCAGATGGTCGCGACGACCACCAAACTGAACCGGCCGGGCACAGAGCTCGCTGCGTTGCCGGGCGTGCATGCGCTGACCGACGTCACGGGCTTCGGGCTGCTCGGCCATACGCTCGAACTGGCGCGCGGCGCGCATCTCACCGCGCGCGTGCACTATGCGTCGCTGCCGTGGCTCGCGGGCGTCGAGGCGTTCGTCGCAGACGGCGTGTTCACGGGCGCGTCGGGCCGCAACTGGGCCGCGTACGGCACGGATGTGCGCCTGGCCGACGGGCTGCCGCCCGTCGCACAGGCACTGCTGACCGATCCACAGACGTCGGGCGGCCTGCTCGTCGCATGCGCGCCCGAGGCCGTCGACGAAGTCCTCGCGTGCTTCCGTGCCGACGGCTTCGACCGCGCGGCCGTGATCGGCGAGATGGTGGACGGGCCGGCGCGCGTCGACGTCGCCTGACGCGGATTTTCCACGCCGGATCGTGGTGCGGTCGCTAGAATCGATGTCTTCCATCGAACGCATCGACGACCGATGAACGACTTCCTGTTCGGGCTGATGATCGCGCTGTCGGTCGGGCCCGTTGCGCTGGCCGAAGTAGAAGTCGACTTCGACGGGGGCGATGCGAGGAGGTATGTGGCCGGGCATTCGTTCCTGCCAACCAGATAGCATTCCTGACGGTCGTCGTGCACGGTGACGGTGCGAAACCAACGACGCACATCGCGTTGCGCAACACGCGCACCGTCTCACGAAACACGGCTAGCCGTTTCGTAGCCGGGTTCCGCATTGCGCAGGCCCGTTCTATACTCCCTCGCGCAGTCTCCGAGAGCCGTTCTCACCCAACATCACCGAAACAAGGAACGCCGATGCTGACTCGCTCCATTCTTTCCGCCGCCGCATTCTCGCTCGCGGCCTGTGCGACCGCGCCGTCGATCGCGCAGGACAACCAGGGCAACAACGCGGGCAACACTGCATTTTCCGAGACCGGTGCACAGGGCCGCCCGGTCAAGGTCATGATCATCACGATGTTCGGCCCGGAGGGCCAGGCCTGGCTCGACCGGATCGGCCCGTGGCGCGACATCGCCGTGCCGGGCCTGTCGCCCGACTATCCGGCGGTCCACTGCAACAAGCAGGATGTATGCGTGGTGACGACCGGCATGGGCTATGCGAACGCGTCGGCGACGATCATGGCGCTCACGTTCTCGCAGCGCTTCGATCTGCGCCGCACGTATTTCCTGATCTCCGGCATCGCGGGCGTCGACCCCGCGCAAGGCACGGTCGGGTCTGCCGCGTGGTCGAAATATCTCGTCGATTTCAGCCTGCAATGGGAACTCGATGCGCGCGAGATTCCGTCCGGCTGGAACACGGGCTTTCTCGGTATCAACACGAAGAGCCCGAACGACAAGCCGCCGCTCGACTACCGCACCGAAGTGTTCCAGCTCAACCCGCAACTGACCGACGCCGCGTACGCGCTGTCGCGCAACGTCGTGCTCGCCGACAGCGCGCAGGCGCAGGCCGCGCGCGCGAAGTTCACGTATGCGCCGGCGAACCGGCCGCCGACGGTGATCCAGTGCGACACGTCATCGGGCAACACGTGGTTCTCGGGCACGCTGATCGGCGAGCGCGCGCGCCAGTGGACAAAGATCCTGACCGACGGCAAGGGCACCTACTGCATGACCGCGCAGGAAGACAACGCGACATACGAAGCGCTCAAGCGCGCGGCGA
Organism: Burkholderia sp. BKH01; assembly: GCF_025685725.1. NCBI lineage: Bacteria > Pseudomonadati > Pseudomonadota > Betaproteobacteria > Burkholderiales > Burkholderiaceae > Burkholderia > Burkholderia sp. BKH01. The sequence goes on from NZ_JAOTQT010000030.1 coordinate 27,991, forward strand.
GCGTGAAGCGGGTCGACCTGTCGCGCGTCGCGGTGCTGCGCACGGGCTCCGATTTCGATCGGCCGTATGCGGGGCAGACGAGCGCCGACAACCTGCTGAACTACGCGGACCAAGGCGGTTTCGCCCCGGCGACCGAAAACCTGTACCGCGCGGGCAATCCGCTCGTGCAGGACATCGTGACGCACTGGGGCGAATGGCGCGACGGCGTGCCGCGCCGATAATGTCCGGACATGGCCTGACGATGACTCAACCGGCGGTCAATGCGAGTGCGGAACCGAACGGAACGGCGTCCAGACCGGCGTGGTGTCGTCCCAGTGATCGAGCGGCGAAGGAAGTTGGTCGTTCATCATGTGCTCCTGCAACTAACTGACTCAGCGAGTCGTCGATGGGTGTTTCGCGACGCCGCGCACGGGGCCACCCGCTGCGCGGCGTTGCGCGTTTACCGGCCTCCGCCGGCGAGCTGGTTGCTTTCCGGCATCGAGCGATACGGGCCTTGCGCGAGTTCGAGCCCTTGCGGATACGAAGTCGCCTTGCGCAGGTACGCGAGCGTGCCGTCGCGGCGAGCCTGTTCGACTTCCGCGCTCACTTCGGCGCGTGTGCGCGGGCCGTTGTGCTGCGAGTACCACGACGTGTTGCCGTAGTCGCCGGCGTGCGGCGTGCCCGAATCGGCGAAGGCCGGTGCGGACACGGCGAGTGCGAGGGCAACGGCGGAGAGAAGGGTGCGGCGGTTCATGACGTAACTCCTGTATCGAGATGGGACGGCGCTTCAGCGCCGACTCGGATCCCGTGCTTGCATTGCGTCGGAGTCGGCGCCTGCTCCAGGGATCGGTTCGATGCGCAACGGTGTGCGCGACAGGGTTTACTCTAGGGGCCGGCAGCAACGCGATAAATGGCGCTGCTGCGAATTGAATTGTCGTCAGGCTGGAACAATCGTTACCCGCACGGCCGGTGAGGATATGGTCGCGAGCCTTGTGCATGGGGCTGCGGGCCGGTGGCCATGCGGGCGGCGCGCCCTGTGCGCGGCGCGGTCTTCCGCGCCGCGCACTGATCCTTTGCGTATGGCGGAACAATGGCGGCGCGGAGCATGCGATGCGCGGCGGGAACCGGTTGTCGGGCCGGCCCAACGCATCGGAGCGCACGTGCGGCAGTCAGATCGCTTCGAGACGATAGCCGAGCGTGTAGACCGCGCTGAGTCGCACGCCGTTCGACGGCTGGAGTGCGAGCTTCATCCGCAGCCGATAGATGTGCGTGTCGAGGCTGCGCGACACACCGACCATGTCCCTGCCCCAGAGCGAGCGTATCAACGCTTCGCGCGGCATGATCCGTCCGAGATTGCGGAACAGCAGCACGGCGAGCTCGAATTCGCGCGGGGTCAGCCTGATCGGCGCATCATGCAACCGCACCGTTCGCGCCTTCATATCGAACCGATAGCCGCCGATGTCGAGTGCCTCCTGCTGGACGCACGCGGGATACGCGCGGCGCAGCAGTGCGTTGGTGCGCGCCAGCAGTTCGAAATGGCTGATCGGCTTGACCATGTAATCGTCGGCGCCGGCGTTGATCGCGGAGAGGATCTCGTCCTCGCGCGCGCGATTCGTCAGAAACAGGATCGGCAAGCGCCCACCGATGCGTTCCCGCGTCCATTTCAGCACCTCGAACCCCGACAGGCCCGGCACTAGCCAGTCGAGAATCATCAGGTCGACCACCGCGTTCTCCAGATGGCGGATTGCCTGGAAGCCGTTGCCGACCGCATGCACGCGGTGTCCCGATTTCTCCAGTATTGCGGTGATCATTTCGACGTATGCGCTGTCGTCCTCGAGATATAGAAAATTCATGCTTGGTACTCCTTTGTAAGCGAGCAGGTCGATCATGCTGCGTCGAGCATGGATGGAGGAATTCTCGTGACCCGTGTGAGGTCGAGCGGCGACAGGCGAATTTCCGCGCATGTTCGCATCGTTCCGCTCCGTAATTGTCAACAATTTTGAACGCATAAAACGCGCTGTTATAGCGTCAATATCGCTTTTATTTGCGAATCTGAAATCAATATCGAACAATTATTGTTGACAAAGGTTGTCAATGCGAAACGGCAGCGCGATTACGCTTCGATGTACCGGCACCGCGTCGGTGGAGTCCCGGCGAAGAGCGGGTTTCGGGGAACATCGCATGCTGATATACAAGTCGTTCATGGAAAAGAAGGCGTTGCTCGAAGCGCAACTGGAACGCGAGCGTCTCGCCATATCCGAGGCCGTGCTGCTCGAAGTCCGGCGCTGTATCGAGGAATTCGGATTCACCCACAAGGAGGTGTTTCCGGCTGGTGCGATCGGCCGCAGGACGCGCCGGGCAAAGTATTTCGACCCACGGACCGGACGTACGTGGTCCGGCGTGGGCCGGGAGCCGGCATGGTTGCGTGGTCAGGATCGCAACCGGTTCCTGATCGATGCGATGTCGCCTGGTGAATCAGAGGATTCCTGATCAATGGATTTTTGAAGATTCGTCATGTCGGTCTTGATGCGCTTCGACGCGGCAGCCTGTCATCGGCGTTGCCGCGCGTTCGGAAGATCGATCACGCACTCACGCCGGATGACGGAGCGAAGCGGATGGAACCAGTTCCAGTTGAAATATTACATTTCGATTGTGACAGTTCCAGTGACGAACACCGGCGTCCCCATTTTTTCCCGGCCGGACCGAAGGGCGAGATCAGGAGCGAATGCGTATGAGCGATCGAGCAGCGCAACAGCACGGCGAGGCGTTGGCGCCCGAGCGCGTGTTTGTCGGCATCAGCGTGACGCAAGAGACGGTTGAGGTCGGCATCTCGTCGCTGGCGGTGATCTGCGGTTACCGGAACGAGACGTTCGGCATCGAGTCGATGACCGATGCAATTGCCGGATTGGCTCCTGCGCGCGTCGTGCTGGAGGCGTCCGGCGGCGCGGAAGCCGAGGCGGCTTGCGCGCTGCAGGCCGCGCGACTGGCGGTGGCCGTTGTCTATCCGCATCGGGCCCGCGATTTCCTCATGGGCGCGGTCGAGATTCCGCTCGAACGAAAAGGGGCGCGTGCCCGTTTTCTGACGGAACTGGCCGGCAAGTTCGATCAGCATCCGTCGTGCGCCCAACTCGTCGAGCCGTTGTCCGATCCGGAACTACTGTACGTGCAGGCACTGGTGCAGCGCCGCCGCCAACTCGCGCGCACGGTGATCGCGGAATATCAACTGCTCGCCTGCTGTCAGGCGAACGTGCGCGGCAACATCGAGCAGACGATCGCGTTTATGGAACACCAGATCGGCGTGATTGACCGCTTTTGCGCGCGGCACGTGAGCGCGCAGCGCGTGAAACTGGCGCGGGCGATGGCGCGCGCGAAGCGGCCCGGCCGCGGCGCACCCGGCATGGCGGCCGCGGAATTCATACGGGCGTGGAGAGCGAAGTGAACGAGGCGCCCGGGTGCGCCGGACCTACGCGACCCACTCGTTGATGACCGGCGTGTCGAGCGCCGGCGCGCGCTCGGCTTCCTCGAACGTGCGCTTGCTGCACGTCGCGTCGAGGCTGCCCTTGCCGCTCAGCAGCGGGCAGCGGTCGAACACTTCGGCGATCCAGTCGACGAACACGCGCACTTTCGGCGACAGATGGCGGCTGTGCGGATACACGACCGAGATCGGCATCGGCAGCGGCTTGATGCCGGGCAGCACTTCCTTGAGCCGGCCGTCGCGCAGGTGCGGCAGCACCATGAAGAGCGGCGGCTGGATCAGCCCGAAGCCTTCGATCCCGCAGGTCACGTATGCATCCGCGTCGTTCACCGACACGATGCTTTCCATCTTGATCTCGGTTTCCTTGCCGTCGATCAGGAACGACCAGTCGATCGTGCGGCCGGTGCGGCTCGAGAAATAGTTGACGGCCTTGTGCTGGCTCAGGTCCTCGATCGTCTTCGGCTCGCCGAAGTGCTCGAGATAGGCGGGCGCGGCGACCGTCACGCCTTCGAACAGGCCGACCCGGCGCGCGACGAGCGACGAATCCTGCAGCGCGCCGACGCGGATCACGCAGTCGACGCCTTCCTGCAGCAGGTCGACCGGGCGGTCGGACAAGCCGAGCTGCAGGTCGATGTCCGGATAGCGCGTGTGAAATTCGCACAGCGACGGAATCACGAGCAGCCGCCCGATCGAACCCGGCATGTCGATACGCAACTTTCCGTGCGGCTTCCGATTGTTGGCCTGGAAGCTCGCTTCGGTTTCCTCGACGTCCGCGAGGATCCGCACGCATCTTTCGTAGTACGCGGCGCCGTCCGGCGTCAGCGACAGCCGGCGCGTGGTCCGGTGCATCAGCCGCACGCCGAGGAATGCTTCGAGATTCTGGATGATCGTCGTGACGGACGCCCGCGGCAAGCTGAGCGTTTCTGCTGCCTTGGTGAAGCTGCTTGTATCGACGACGCGAGTAAACACCTGCATGGCCTGAAGCCGGTCCATCACAACCTCCGCAATCTAATTTGCCGCCGGAACAAGAAGGCTGCGCTACCTCGTGGGTGAACGCAGCCTCGGATTGTTCGGGGTCGTTGAATTGTGTTGCCGGATTATAGGCATTTATCCCAATGTCTGCCGGACCCAGAATTCGTTCCATCTCGAAATGGATGCTGCATCGTCATGGACGCTTCTGAATTCAGCAAATTCCTGAAAGCCGCGCTGCCCGCGCAAGCCTTGGCGGGCGCGGCGCTGACGGTCGCCGAAGTGGAAATTCCCGGCTACGCGCAGGACATCGTGCTGCGCCTCTACCGCCGCCCGGACAAGACCGGGTTGCCAGTAGTGCTTTATTTCCACGGCGGCGGTTTCGTCCGCGGTTCGCTCGAAGACGCCGATTTCGCCGCGCGTTTTTTAGCAGAACGCTTACCAGCTCTCGTAGTGTCGGTCGATTATTCGCTCGCGCCGGCCTTTCCTTTTCCGGCCGCGCCGGAGGATGCGTATCGCGCGGCCGTGTGGGCCGCGACACGTGCCCGCGCGTTCGGCGGCAATCCGAAGAAGATCGGTGTCGCGGGCCACGACGCGGGCGGCCAGCTTGCGAACTGCCTCGCGTTCATCGCGCGCGACCGCGGCGAAGTGTCGATCGCCGCGCAGGCGCTGTTCGGGCCGATGCTCGACCCGAGCATGACGCGCATCGGCGACGCCGAGCGCCTCGCGTCCGACATCACCGCGCGCGAATGCGCGGCCTGTTATCGCGCGTATCTGCCGCAGGCGGCGCAGCGCATGCACCCGTACGCGGCGCCGCTCGAATCGGTGCGCCTCGCGGGGCTGCCGCCGACGCTCGTCGTCACAGCGCAGAACGACGTGCTGCACGTCGAAGCGGAGAAATATGCGGGCTGCCTGATTTCATCGGGCGTGCTCACGCAGGTGATCCGCTATCCGGATATCACGCATGCCGCGCTCGCGACGCACGAAGCCGCATTCGAGGAAGCCGTGCGCTTCTTCCAGTGCCGCTTCCAGGCGCGCCAGCCGAACCGTTCCGAATAACCAGAACCAATCCACGTTTATTGGAGATCCACATGGCCATCCTACGCACCTCCCGTTCCCGAATCGCGACAGCGGCGATCGTGACGCTCGCCGTCGTCGGCCTCGGAACGTTCGGCGCAATGCGCGTGAACGCGAACGCGCCCGAAAAAGCGGCCGCGCCGCTGCCCGAAGTCGACGTTGCGACCGTCGTGCCGCAGACCGTGACCGACTGGCAAAGTTATTCGGGCCGCCTCGAAGCGATCGAGAAGGTCGACGTACGCCCGCAGGTGTCGGGCACGATCGTCGCGGTGAATTTCAAGGACGGCGCGCTCGTGAAGAAGGGCGACGTGCTGTTCGTGATCGACCCGCGCCCGTACCAGGCCGAAGTCGACCGCGCGGCCGCGCAGCTCGCGGCTGCCCAGGCGCGCAACGGCTATGCGCAGACCGACTGGCAGCGCGCGCAGCGGCTGATCGGCGACAACGCGATCGCGAAGCGCGATTACGACGAGAAGCAGAACGCAGCCCGCGAGGCGGCGGCGAACGTGAAGGCGGGCGATGCCGCGCTGGAAACGGCGCGCATCAACCTCGGCTATACGCGGATCACCGCACCGGTGTCGGGCCGCGTGTCGCGCGCGGAGATCACGGTCGGCAACGTCGTGTCGGCCGGTGCATCGGCCGCGCCGCTGACGACGCTCGTGTCGGTGTCGCCGATCTATGCGTCGTTCGATGCGGACGAGCAGACCTACCTGCAATACATCAATGGCGCGCGCGACGGCCGCAAGGTGCCGGTCGAGCTCGGCCTCGCGAACGAAACCGGCTACTCGCGCAGCGGCGAGATCGACTCGGTCGACAACCGGCTCGACACGTCGTCCGGCACGATCCGCGTGCGCGCGCGCTTCGACAACGCGGACGGCGCGCTCGTCCCGGGCCTCTACGCGCGTGTGAAGGTGGGCGGCAGCGCACCGCACCAGGCGCTGCTCGTCGACGACGCGGCGATCAACACCGACCAGGACAAGAAGTTCGTGTTCGTCGTCGACCAGCAGGGCCGCGTGTCGTACCGCGAAGTGCAGCAGGGGATGCAGCACGGCAACCGGCGCGTGATCGTGAGCGGGATTTCCGCGGGCGACCGCGTGATCGTGAACGGCACGCAGCGCGTACGGCCCGGCGAGCAGGTGAAGCCGCACATGGTCCCGATGACGGGCGGCGATGCGCCGTCCGCGCCGCTCGCGAGCACCGCGAAGCCGGCCGCACCGGCGAAGGCGGATTCGTAAGCGGTACGCCGCTACGTTTTCCGCGTTCAACCAGACAGAGCCACACATGAACATTTCCAAATTCTTTATCGACCGACCGATCTTTGCAGGAGTCCTATCGGTGATCATCCTGCTCGGCGGGGTGATCGCGATGTTCCTGCTGCCGATTTCGGAATATCCGGAAGTCGTGCCGCCTTCCGTGATCGTGAAGGCGCAGTACCCGGGCGCGAACCCGAAAGTGATCGCCGAGACGGTCGCGTCGCCGCTTGAGGAGCAGATCAACGGCGTCGAGGACATGCTCTACATGCAGTCGCAGGCGAACAGCGACGGCAACATGACGATCACCGTCACGTTCAAGCTCGGCACCGATCCGGACAAGGCCACGCAGCTCGTGCAGAACCGCGTGAACCAGGCGCTGCCGCGTTTGCCGGAAGACGTGCAGCGGCTCGGCATCACCACGGTGAAGAGCTCGCCGACGCTGACGATGGTCGTGCACCTGATCTCGCCGGACAACCGCTACGACATGACCTACCTGCGCAACTACGCGCTGATCAACGTGAAGGATCGCTTGTCGCGGATCCAGGGCGTCGGCCAGGTGCAGCTGTGGGGTTCGGGCGACTACGCGATGCGCGTGTGGCTCGATCCGCAGAAGGTCGCGCAGCGCGGGTTGTCCGCCGAGGACGTCGTGCAGGCGATCCGCGAGCAGAACGTGCAGGTCGCGGCCGGCGTGATCGGCGCGTCGCCGTCGCTGCCCGGCACGCCGCTGCAGCTGTCGGTGAACGCGCGCGGCCGTCTGCAGACGGAAGACGAGTTCGGCGACATCGTCGTGAAGACGACGCCGGACGGCGGCGTCACGCGCCTGCGCGACATCGCGCGGATCGAGCTCGACGCGTCCGAATACGGGCTGCGCTCGCTGCTCGACAACAAGCCGGCCGTCGCGATGGCGATCAACCAGTCGCCGGGCGCGAACTCGCTGCAGATCTCGGACGAAGTGCGCAAGACGATGGCCGAGCTGAAGCAGGACATGCCGGCGGGCGTCGACTACAAGATCGTCTATGACCCGACGCAGTTCGTGCGTTCGTCGATCAAGGCCGTCGTGCACACGCTGCTCGAAGCGATCGCGCTGGTCGTGATCGTCGTGATCGTGTTCCTGCAGACCTGGCGCGCGTCGCTGATTCCGCTGATCGCGGTGCCGGTGTCGATCATCGGCACGTTCTCGCTGCTGCTCGCGTTCGGGTATTCGATCAACGCGTTGTCATTGTTCGGGATGGTGCTCGCGATCGGTATCGTGGTCGACGATGCGATCGTCGTCGTCGAGAACGTCGAGCGCAACATCGAAAGCGGGATGAACGCGCGGCAGGCGACCTACAAGGCGATGCAGGAAGTGAGCGGGCCGATCATCGCGATCGCGCTGACGCTCGTCGCCGTGTTCGTGCCGCTCGCATTCATGTCGGGCCTGACCGGCCAGTTCTACAAGCAGTTCGCGATGACGATCGCGATCTCGACGGTGATCTCGGCGTTCAACTCGCTGACGCTGTCGCCGGCGCTGTCCGCGATCCTGCTGAAGGGCCATGGTGAAAAGGAAGACTGGCTCACGCGCGTGATGAACCGCGTGCTCGGCGGCTTCTTCCGCGGCTTCAACAAGGTGTTCCATCGCGGCGCGGAGAACTACGGCCGCGGCGTGCGTGGCGTGCTGTCGCGCAAGACGCTGATGCTGGGCGTGTATCTCGTGCTGGTGGGCGCGACCGTGCTGGTGTCGAAGGTCGTGCCGGGCGGTTTCGTGCCCGCGCAGGACAAGGAATACCTGATCGCGTTCGCGCAGTTGCCGAACGGTGCGTCGCTCGACCGTACCGAGAAGGTGATTCGCGACATGGGCTCGATCGCGCTGAAGCAGCCGGGCGTCGAGAGCGCGGTGGCGTTCCCGGGGCTGTCGGTGAACGGCTTCACGAACAGCTCGAGCGCGGGCATCGTGTTCGTCACGCTGAAGCCGTTCTCCGAACGGCACGGCAAGGCGCTGTCGGCCGGCGCGATCGCCGGCGCGCTGAACCAGCAGTACGGTGCGATCAAGGACTCGTTCGTCGCGGTGTTCCCGCCGCCGCCGGTGCTCGGCCTCGGCACGCTCGGCGGTTTCAAGATGCAGATCGAGGATCGCGGCGCGGTCGGTTATGCGCGGCTCGCGGACGCGACCAACGACTTCATCAAGCGCGCGCAGCAGGCGCCGGAGCTTGGCCCGCTGTTCACGAGCTACCAGATCAACGTGCCGCAGCTCAACGTCGATCTCGACCGCGTGAAGGCGAAGCAGCTCGGCGTGCCGGTCACCGACGTGTTCAACACGATGCAGGTGTATCTCGGCTCGCTGTACGTGAACGACTTCAACCGCTTCGGGCGCGTGTACCAGGTGCGCGTGCAGGCCGATGCGCCGTTCCGCCAGCGCGCGGACGACATCCTGCAGTTGAAGACGCGCAACGACAAGGGCGAGATGGTGCCGCTGTCGTCGCTCGTCACGGTGACGCCGACGTTCGGCCCTGAAATGGTGGTGCGCTACAACGGTTACACCGCGGCCGACATCAACGGCGGCCCGGCACCGGGCTTCTCGTCGGGTCAGGCGCAGGCCGCGGTCGAGCGGATCGCGCACGAGACGCTGCCGCGCGGCGTGCGGTTCGAGTGGACCGACCTCACGTACCAGCAGATCCTCGCGGGCGATTCGGCGATGTATGTGTTCCCGATCAGCGTGCTGCTCGTGTTCCTGGTGCTCGCCGCGTTGTATGAAAGCCTGACGCTGCCGCTCGCGGTGATCCTGATCGTGCCGATGAGCATTCTGTCGGCGCTGACGGGCGTGTGGCTCACGCAGGGCGACAACAACATCTTCACGCAGATCGGCTTGATGGTGCTGGTGGGGCTGTCGGCGAAGAACGCGATTCTGATCGTCGAATTCGCGCGCGAACTCGAACACGACGGCAGGACGCCGCTCGAGGCCGCGATCGAGGCGAGCCGGCTGCGGCTGCGCCCGATCCTGATGACGTCGATCGCGTTCATCATGGGCGTCGTGCCGCTCGTCATGTCGACGGGTGCGGGTTCGGAAATGCGTCACGCGATGGGTATCGCGGTGTTCTTCGGGATGCTTGGCGTGACGCTGTTCGGGCTGATGCTGACGCCGGTGTTCTATGTCGTGCTGCGTACGCTCGCGGGCGGCAAGATCCACGTCGCGGGCAAGGACTCGGCCGGTTATGGCGTGCCGACCCCGGGCGTACCGGCTTCGGATGCTTGAGGATAAGAAGATGGACAACATGCACAACACGAATGGCCTGATGCGCTTCGCGAAGGTGGCGGCCGCGAGCACCCTGCTCGCGACGCTGCTCGCCGCGTGCGCGGTGGGCCCCGACTACAAGCGCCCGGATGTGTCGACGCCCGCCGCGTTCAAGGAAGCGCCGACGCTCGCCGCGGGCGAACAGGCTGGCACGTGGAAGACGGCCGAGCCGTCGGACGGTGCGCATCGCGGCGAATGGTGGACGGTGTTCGGCGACCCGGTGCTCGATTCGCTCGAGACGCAGGCGCTCGCCGCGAACCAGAACCTGAAGGCCGCGGCCGCGCGTGTCGAGGAAGCGCGCGCGGCGACGCGTTCGGCGCGCTCGCAATGGTTCCCGCAGATCGGCGCCGGTTTCGGGCCGACGCGCGAAGGGCTGTCGTCGGCGTCGCAGTTCCAGCCGCAAGGCACGGGCCCGACCACCGCGACGCTGTGGCGCGCGCAGGGCACGGTGTCCTACGAGGCCGACCTGTTCGGCCGCGTCGGCCGCAACGTCGAGGCGTCGCGCGCCGACCAGGCGCAGAGCGAAGCGCTGTTCCGTTCGGTGCAGCTCGCGCTGCAGGCGGACGTCGCGCAGAATTACTTCGAACTGCGCCAGCTCGACTCTGACCAGGACCTGTACCGCCGCACGGTGGAATTGCGCGATCAGGCGTTGAAGCTCGTGCAGCGCCGCTTCAACGAAGGCGACATCAGCGAGCTCGACGTGTCGCGCGCGAAGAACGAGCTGGCCAGCGCGCAGGCCGATGCGGTCGGCGTCGCGCGCCGGCGCGCGGCTTCCGAGCATGCGCTCGCGATCCTGCTCGGCAAGGCGCCCGCGGATTTCGCGTTCAAGGAAACGCCGATCGTGCCGGTCGGCGTGAAGGTTCCGGCGGGCCTGCCGTCCGCGCTGCTCGAACGCCGTCCGGACGTATCGGCGGCCGAGCGCGCGATGGCGGCCGCGAACGCGCGGATCGGCCTCGCGAAGTCGGCGTATTTCCCGAAGCTCGACATCACGGGGGCGTTTGGTTATGAGGCGTCGACGCTCGGCAGCCTGTTCATGTGGTCGAGCCGCACGTTCCTGCTCGGGCCGTTCGCCGGCACCGCGCTGACGCTGCCGCTGTTCGACGGCGGGCGCCGTGCGGCCGGCGTGCAGCAGGCGCGTGCGCAGTACGACGAGCAGGTCGCGAACTACCGGCAGCAGGTGCTCGTCGCGTTCCGCGAGGTCGAGGACAATCTCGCCGATCTGCGCCTGCTCGACGACCAGATCCGCGCGCAGGATGCGGCCGTCAATGCGTCGCGCCGCGCGGCGACGCTGTCGCGCACGCAGTATCAGGAGGGTCAGGTTGCATATCTCGACGTGATCGACAGCGAGCGGTCGGTGCTGCAGTCGCAGTTGCAGTCGAACCAGTTGACCGGTGCGCAGGCCGTGTCGACCGTGAACCTGATTCGTGCGTTGGGCGGCGGGTGGGGTAATGCGCCGACGGCGGTCGGCGATGCGGCGACGGGCAAGCAGGAAGTCGCCGTGCGTTGAGATGCCGGCCCGCGACGGGCCGCCGTAGCAGGTGGATGATCGAAGAACCCCGATCCGTGATGACGCGGATCGGGGTTTTTTATTGGCCGTCCGCTATGCCTGCTGCTCCGGTTTCACATCCGTGCGTTCCGCGATCACCACCGCGTACCGGCCGACCGCATCGGCGATGCGCTCCGCCAGCACGGGGTCGCGCACCGCGCGGGCGAGCGTGACGCCACCCGACAGCAGCGCGAGGAACGCGATCGCGCGGTCGTCGTCGGGTGGGTTGTCGAGCCCGGACGACACTTCGTCGACGATCTGCCGCAATGCCTGTTCATATGCGTCGCGCGTCTCGTCGTCGGCGCGCATCACTTCGGGGGACAGGCTCGGCAGCGCACAGCTTTCGCCGAGTTCGCAGGTGCGCCGCGGCCCGAGGTAGAACGACACGAACGGGCGCCGCCAGCGCGCGCCATGCTCGGCCTTGAATATTGCGACACCTTGCCGGAGCTGGTCGAGGCCGGCAAGGACGACGCTGCGGAACGCTTCGCCTTTCGATTTGAAATGTCCGTAGAACGCGCCGTTCGTGACGCCCGCCGCCTTCGTCAACGGACCGATGCCCGAACCGCCATATCCCTCCTGACGGAACAGGCGGCTCGCGGCATCGAGGATGCGCGCGCGGGTTTCGTGCTTGTGCTCGACGGAATAACGCATGACTGGCTCGCTTCAGAGCGATCGCTCTTTATCTTGCATAGAGAGCAATCAGTGTCTAATGTATAGAGAGTGACTGATATTTATATCACGTCACGATTCCGATGACCTGACCAGGAGGAAGTGCGATGCCGATCACGCTGACAGTATCCGAAGGGGTTTTCACGCCGGACGACGAAGGGCCGGTGTTTGCCGAGCTGACCGATGCGCTGCTGGATGTCGAAGGGTTGACCGGGAATGCGTTCCTGGCGCCGAACGTGGTGGGCACGCTCAATGTACTGCCACGGAACCGGACTTTCGTGCACGGGCGGGCGGAGCCGGCGGCGTTCGTCGAACTGAAGCTTCCCGCCGTGGCGCTCGCGGCGCCCGACACGCAGCGGCAATTCGTCGAACGGGCGACCGCGATCGTGCTGCGCCGCGCAGGCGGGCGGCTGACGCCGGCGCAAGTGTGGGTGAATGTCGTTCATGCCGTCGACGGCGGATGGGGGATTGCCGGACGACGCTACGACAACGCGTCGCTCGTCGATTCGATCCAGAGTGCGGCGGCGGCTGCGCAGTAACTGCAACTAACGGTCGAGCCGTCAGGCGTTGACCGACGGTGCGGGGCGGCGATCGCCGCCCGCACCGCTCGGGCTTTGCCGCCTGCAACGCGCAGGGCGGCAATACACCATCCCGCGAACCGGAACTGCTTCGACGAACCGGCAGCGTTCGAGCGCGTCACGTTCCCGCGAACGCATCTCCCATCGGCTTCGTCCGCATCCCCCGCGCGAGGCGGGTCCACGGCAGGTCCGCGGGGTCGGCCTGCATCGGTCCCGGCGCCTTGGCGACCAGCACCGCATGCGCGATGTCCTGGAAGTCGGCGCGGAAATGCACCGAGCTCTTGTTGACCAGGATCTTCATCGCTTCCGGCTCGACGCCGCCCACGCGATACAGATTGCGATCGAGCATCTGCGCCTTGCCGCCGCTCACGACGATTCGCACGCCGTCGATCCGCAGACAGGCCACCGGCCCGACGTCGGCCTGCATGCCGTTCATCATCGGGCCGTCGTAGCGGCACACGCCGTCGGACAGCGCGACGACCTCGAAGCACCCGTGAAACGGTTCGTCGCCGGGCACGCCCGAGCCGCCGAGCGACAATTCGAGGCTGGCGCCGACACCGGCTCGCCAGGCTGCCGCAGCGGCAGCCGGATCCCACAGCAAGCCCAGCGCCGCGTCTCGCGCGCCGTTGCGCAGCAACGCGCGAAGCAGGCCCGTCGTATTGGAATCGCCGCCCGCGCCGGGGTTGTCCTGCGTGTCGGCGATCACGACGGGCTTGCTCGCGCCCTCCGCGAGCCGCATGGCCTCGCGCACGGCGTCGTCGGGCGACAGGAACGGCACCTGCCACTTCGCCTCGTCGGCCAGCATCTTGTCGTACAGCGCCTGCACGGCCGTGTCGATCGCGTCGGCGTCGCCGTAGCCCCAGATAACCGGCCCGCATTCGGGGAAATCCGCTGCCGGAAAGCCGGGCGCGAACGACAGCGAGACCACGCCGCCCGTCTCCAGCGCCGTCAGGCGCGCGTACATGTCGTGCGCGGGATCGAGCAGCGTGCACATCCCGTTGATCGGAATCAGGAACGGCAGCCGCCGCGCCGCGCGACGCAGCGGGCCGCCGCCCGCGAGCAGGCGTTCGAGCAGCACGGCCGCGCGTTCGCCGGTCTCTGCCATATCCACGTGCGGATAGGTGCGAAAGGCCACCAGCGCGTCGGCACGGCTCAGCATCAGGTTGGTCACGTTCGCGTGCAGGTCGAGCGAGGCGACCACCGGCACGGCCGGGCCGACCGCGTTGCGGACGCGGTCGAGCAAGGTTCCTTCGCCGTCGTCCGTATGCTCGGCGACCATCGCGCCGTGCAGATCGAGATACACCGCGTCGCAGCCGCCGCGCCGCGCTGCATCGACGATCTCGGCGGCAATGCGCTCGAACGCATCCTCGGTGACATGCGCCGACGGGCTCGCGCCCGCCCAGATCACCGGCAGCAAGGTCCAGCCGCGCCGCTCGGCAGCGTGGATGAAGCCGCCCGCCGGAATGTTGACGTCGCGCAGCGCGAGCACGTCCGCGCCGCGCACCAGGGCCGGAAACCCCTCGCCGCGTTCGAAGTTTGCATAGGCGGCCTTGGTGGGCGCGAAAGTGTTGGTTTCGTGTTGGAAACCGGCAATCAGGATGCGTGTGGTCATGAGACTGATTCCAGGAAAACGATGGGTGCAGGCGGCACGCGTGCGCCGGCACGGCCGGCGGTGCCGCGCCGCGCGGCGGCGCGTCATGTCATCGCGCCGCGGCGGGCAGGCGGTTCATGATCAGCGCCACGGCGCCTGCGACCATCAACGCAACGATGACCAGCAGCCCCGCCTGCATGCTGCCGGTCGCGGTGCGGATCTCGCCGATGACGGTCGGGCTGAGGAAGCCGCCGAACAGGCCGATCGTGTTGATGAGCGCGATGCCCCCCGCGGCCGCGTTGCCCGTCAGGTATTGCGACGGGATCGCCCAGAACACCGTGTAGGCTGCCCACAACAACGCCGTGGCGATCGTCATGCAGACGAGCGATACCGCAAGATTGCCGTCGGCGCAGGTCGCGGCGGCCAATGCGGCGGCGCCTGCCAGCGCCGACACCGCGCTGTGCAGCCGACGTTCGCCGCGGCGGTCCGAGCGCCGGCCGATCACGAGCATCGCGCATGCGGCGCCGATGTACGGAATCATCGAATAGAAGCCGATCTGCATCGTGTCGGTCACGCCGTTCGCCTTGAGGATCGACGGCAGCCAGAAGCTGACCGCGTAGATTCCGCAGATCATCGTGAAGTACGCGAAGGCCAGCAGGTAGACGCGCGGGTCGCGCGCCGCCTGTCCGAACGCGTGGTGACCGGCAGCGGGCGCGTGCAGTTCGGCCGCGAGCAGGCTTTTCTCGCGGTCGGTCAGCCAGGCCGCGTCGGCCGGCCGGTCGGCCAGCACCTTGAACACGAGCACGCCGAGCACGGCGCACGGCAGGCCCTCGGCGACGAACATCCATTGCCAGCCGGCCAGCCCGTGCGCGCCGTCGAGGGCGGTCATCAGCCAGGTCGACAGCGGCGAGCCGACGATGCCGCCGATGGGGCCGGCGAGCATCACGACGGCCATCACGCCGGCCATTCGCCGCGGGCCGTACCAGTAGGTCAGGTAGAAGATCATGCCCGGTGCGAAGCCGGCTTCGAACACGCCGAGCAGGAAGCGCAGCACGTAGAACGACGTCACGTCGTGCACGAACATCATGGCGGCTGACGTCAGGCCCCACAGCACCATGATCCGGCTGATGGTCTTGCGCGCGCCGATCCTCGGCAGCATCAGGTTGCTCGGAATCTCGAACAGCACGTAGCCGAGGAAGAAGATGCCCGCGCCGAGGCCGTAGGCCGCGTCGGAGAAGCCGAGCGCGTTTTGCATATGGAGCTTCGCGAAGCCGATGTTCACGCGATCCAGATACGCGAACGTGTAGCACAGCAACAGGAGCGGCAGCAGGCGCCAGTTCAGCTTGCGATACAGCGCCTGTACGGACGCGCTGTCGTGCGCGGCCGGATGGCGGGAGGATGGGACGGCGGACATGTCGGTCTCCTGTGGCGTGGGCGTCTTGCGGCATCGATCTCGATTGCCGCATCGTCGGAGAGACGAAAAAGCAGAGCAAGAGCAACTTAAGTGAGCTAATGTTGCTCGACGGGCAACACATACGGCAAACCGGAATCTCCATGCGCGAACTGAACCAGCGCCGCTTGCGCTACTTTCATGAAGTCCTGACCCACGGCTCGATCCGCGGCGCGGCCGACAGCATCAATACCGCGCCGTCCGTGATCACGCGGCAGATTCGCCTGCTCGAGGAAGAAATCGGCGTCGTGCTGTTCGAGCGTCAGGCGCGCGGCGTGCGCCCGACCGAGGCCGCCGCGCATCTGCTCGAATACTGGCGCGGCTGCCGCTCGCAGCAGGAATTGTTCGAGGAGCGCCTGCAGGCGTTGCGGCGGCTGCAATCCGGCCAGGTGCGCATCGTGACCAGCGAAGGCTATGTCGACGTGCTGATGGACGAGGTGCTGACCGATTTCTGCATGCGCTATCCGAAGCTCGACGTGATCGTCGACGTGTTGCCCGTCAACAGCGTGCTGCAGGAGGTGGCCGAGAGCCGCGCGCATGTCGGGCTTGCGTATAACCCCCCGGCCCATCCGGAGATCGAGTATCTCGCCACCTCGTCGCAGCCGGTGGTGGCGCTCGTTCACGCCGGCCATCCGCTCGCGGTGCGCGGCGGTGCGGTCCGCGCGCACGAACTCTGCGAGTATCCGCTTGCGCTGATGCCACCGGCATTCGGCCTCGGCCAGGTTGCGCAAATGCTCGCCTATACGGAGAACCTGTCGATCCGCCCGACGCTGACGACCAATTCCCTCGCCGTGCTGCGCCACTTCGTGAAGCGCCATGACGGGATCACGCTGATCGGCGCGTTCGCGGCGTACCGCGAACTGGAGAGCGGTGAACTCGTCGCGCTGCCGATCGCGCATCCGTTATTCGATTCCGCCAAGGCGCGACTGCTGGTGAAGGTGGGGCGGCCCCTCGGCGTCGCGGCCGACACGTTGCTGAACTGCCTGCTGCACGACATGAAGATGTTCGCGGCGCACGGCGTGGGCCGGGACAAGGCCACCAAGCGGCCGCGGGCGGCCAGACGCGCGCATTAGCGTGCGCCGCCGCCGCTGCTCAGGCAGCGTCGCCGGCGGCGCGCAGCGCGCGAACCAGTTCGCTGGCCGCCTTGCCGAGCCCCGTATGCTTCGGCCGCCGCAGGTATACGGGCAGCGGCAGCCCGTTGCGGATGTTCGTGAACGCGAGCGGCGCGAGTGCGCCGTCGACAACGTATCGGCCGATCACGGATGCGGGCAGGTTCGCCCACCCATGACCGGCTGTCGCGAGCGCGAGCGCCGTGGCCATGTCGGTCACCTTCCACGTGCGGTTGCCGATCACGGGCCGCACGTCGGTCAACGGTCGCTCCGGATCGGCGATCACGATCTGCCGGAAGCCCGACAGCCGCTCGATCGCTTCAGGATGCGCGGTTTCGGCGATCAGCGGATGGCTCGGCGCGGCGACTGCAATGAGCGTTTCGGTCCACAGCGCGTGGATCTGTTCCTGCGGATGCAGGTCGAGCCCGCCGTACGCGACGCACAGGTCGACGGCGCCACGATGCAGCGCGTCGACGATCGCGTCC
Organism: Burkholderia sp. BKH01; assembly: GCF_025685725.1. Lineage (NCBI taxonomy): Bacteria > Pseudomonadati > Pseudomonadota > Betaproteobacteria > Burkholderiales > Burkholderiaceae > Burkholderia > Burkholderia sp. BKH01. The sequence continues at coordinate 45,437 of NZ_JAOTQT010000030.1, forward strand.
TGCGGCGCCGTGACGATGCTGATCGCGAGCGCCGGATACTTCGCGGCGACTGCCGTCAGCGCGCGGGCGACGGGCGCGCCGTCGAGTTCCGCCGCGAGCCCGAGCCGCAGCGTGTCCTCGACGCCTTCCGACAGGTGCTGCGCATGTGCGCGCAACGCGTGCAGCCGTTCGGCGATCGAGCGTGCATCGGGCAACAGCGCGGCCATTGCAGCGGTCGGCGTCGGTTCGCGCGTGCCGCGGTCGAACAGCACGAGGTCGAGTTCGGCCTCGAGGTTCGCGATCGCCATGCTGACCGCCGACGGCGTGCGGCCGAGCGCGCGAGCGGCCGCCGAGAACGAGCCTTTGTCGATGACGGTCAGCAGCATGTCGATGTGGTCGCTGGTCAGCATGCGCGGCCTCCTGTCAGAAAAATTGAAAGGACCTGACTTTGGCGGACAGGGTACCCGCTGCTAGTCTCGCCACCTTGTTCGATTCGAAGGGGATGTTCATGCAAGGCTGGAAGCGACGCATAGTCTACGTCGTGATGTTCGAGGTGCTCGGCATCCTGATCGCGTCGACGGTGCTCGGCGTGCTGAGCGGCGCGAGCGCCGAAACGAGCGGCCTGCTGGGCGTGATGATCTCGACGACGGGCGTCACCGTCAATTTCCTGTACAACCTCGCGTTCGAGGCGTGGGAACGGCGGCGCGCGGCGACGACGCGCACCGTCGGGCGGCGCGTGCTGCACGCGGTCGGTTTCCAGGTCGCGCTCGTGACGTTCCTGATCCCGCTGATCGCGTGGTGGCTCGACGTGTCGCTGGTGCAGGCGTTCCTGTTCGACGCGGTGTTGATCGTGTTCTTCCCGATCTTCACGTTCGCGTACAACTGGTTGTTCGACAGCGTGTTCGGGCTGCCGGATGCGGTGACGCGCAAGGCCGAGCCGGTCGCGTAACGCATGGGAGCGCGAAGCGATGCGGGGCAGCCCGCATCGTTTCGCGTCGAAAGAGAAGGGGAGTAGCGGGTGGAACGAATGCCGCCCGAGCGCGTTACGCGGCGACGAACTCGTGCACGAAACGGTTGAACACCGCGGGGCTGGCCGCGTTCATCCCGTGCGACGCGCCGGCGACGGTCTGCCGTTGCGCATCGCCGATCCACTGCGACAGCGTGTCGACGTTGTTGCGGAACATCTTCGGGCTGCGCTGGCCGTCGATCAGCAGCGTGCGGCATGCGATATCGCCGGCCGTGTGCTGCGAATACGCGGGCAGCGGATCGCGCAACTGCTTCGGCAGCGTGCTCGCGTTGTCGATCGCCATCGTGCGGAAGCGCGACGTGCTCTTTTTCCATGCGCCCGGCAGGCTCACGGAATCGACGAACATCTCGAGGCCGGACTCGACGTCGCCTTGCCCGATCAGGTTCACGGCCTTCGTGCGCAGCGCGATCGCGGCGGCCGGCAGCGCGGCTTCGCGCACGCCCTGCTGCTGCAGCGGGCCGCCCGGATCGGCGAGCGTCAGCGTGTCGACGAGATGCGGATGCTGGCGCGCGACGTTGAACGCGACGCTGCCGCCACGCGAATGACCGACCAGGTGCACGGGGCCGAGATCGAGCGCGTCGATGAATTCGGCGAGCTCGTCGACGTGGTTCTGCCAGCTGAACTCGTCCTGGATGCCCGCTTCGACGGCCGGCCAGTAATGGCTGAGGCTCGGCGCGATGCAGCGGTAGTGGGCCGACAGCGATGCGAGCTGCGGATCCCAGTAGCGGTAGTCGCACAGCGAGCCGTGCACGAACACCATCGGCGCGCCGCTGCCCCGCTCGACATACGGCAGGCTGATGCCTGACGAAAGCGTCGCAAATTGCAGGTCGGGGTTCGCGAGCACGGACGGCTCGATTCGCATGTTCATGACTGAAAGACTCAAAGGTGCGTCAACACGACGCAACTATGCATCACGGCGACCTGCAAGGAAAACGCATAATTTTCATCGTGGCGATCAATTTTATTGATGGCTCGGCTGAAAGCCCTTGTCGGAGCGAGAGGGTTGGTGGCCCCCGTACGGTCTTGGTGCGCCGGCATTCCATTCCTACCAGTGATGGTTTCGGCATGACGCCAGTCGGCAAAGCGTAGGGCGGCGACAGTGACGGCGCGAAAGTGGCGCTGAGCGCCACTTGCAGCACGCTCGGGATAGTCATAACATGGCCGTGTTATTTAACATGTCCAAGTGATTTCACGTGGCCAAGTGAGTGCGATATGGGACCGCTGTCAAACCAATTGCCGGAGCGTCCGGCGCTGGATGCTTTCCGGACGCTGTTCGAGAAAGCCGATGGATGGCGCGTGACGGACATGACGGGGTCGGATCGTGGCGGGGACCTCATCCTGAGCAATGGCAGAGGCCAAACGTACCTCGCGGTCCTCAAGACGTTCAACGAGGGGCGCGCCGATCGCGTCACGGCGTTCTTTGCCCAAGCGCTCCTCGAGGCACGCGCCTATGCGAAGCAGCAGAAAATGCGGCCCGCCATCCTGGTTTGGGTCAGTCGCGCTTCGCCGTCGCTTATCAACCGACTGGTCGATTTCCACGCGGCGTTCGCCGACCGAGAATCCTTCGCGATCCTCTCGATGGACGGAACCCGATATGTGCGGTTCCCGGGTTTGGACATTTCCGAGCGCCCGGACCAACCGACTCGTTCCTACAGCCGCAGTCACGATGTCCAGCCGGGACTGGCATTCTCGGATCTCAACCAGTGGATGCTCAAACTTCTGCTGGCGATCGATATCAAGCGCGAGGACCTCATCGGCGCGGAGGGCAGGCATTACACCACGGCGACCGAGCTTGCGCGTGCCGCCGGCGTCTCGGTCATGACGGCTACGCGGCTGATCCATGCGCTGAAGCAGGAGGGTTTCATCGAGACGAAGCCATTCCTGAAAGTCGTGCAACGGCGCAAACTCGCGAAACGCTGGAAGGCTGAATATCAGAGGCCGGCACCGGCGCTGCCCATGAAGTTCCTTTCGCCGGCCGCGCCCGACGCTCAGTTGCGCAAGATGCTCAAAAACGAAGGCGCTATTTTGGGTCTTTTCGCTGCGGCCGATGCGCTCGGCTTCGGTCATGTCAAAGGTGTACCGCCAACGGTCTGGGTCCATAGCGTGACAGAGGCCGCAAACTGGCGACAGCTGCGCCGAGCCAAAGAGGGCGAACGCCCTGATCTTGTCCTGCAGCAGTCCGGCTTTCCCCAGTCGCTCGGGCGTGGCGTCGTCTACCGGGATGGCTTGCCAGTCACGGACGTCATTCAGATCTGGCTTGACGTTTCGGCTCATCCGGCGCGAGGCGCAGAACAGGCTGCCGAGCTGGAGCATGGCATTCTCGCGAACGTGACCGGAGAAGGCGGTTGAGCGAACTCGCCGAATTCAGCAATCTCGCGAGGGCTTTGGCGCCGTGGCGCGCCAAAATCGTTTTCATCGGGGGCTGGGCTTTTCGGCTCTATTCGTATGAGCCGCGTGCGTGGAAATCCGACCACAAGCCGATCTTCACGCAGGATGCCGACGTCGCGTATGCAGAACGCGAGAGGCTCGAAGGCGATATCAAGAAGGCGCTCGAGGGCGCGGGCTTCAAGGAGGAGCCGAATCTCGCGGGCGGGTTCAAGCCGCCTGCGATGCGCTACGCCCTGGGCGAGACGGCCAACGGGTTTTACGCGGAATTTCTCACGCCGCTGACCGGCAGCCCGATGAAGCGCAACAAAGCGACCAGGCAGATGGAACAGAATGCAACCGAGGCGAATGCTGGCGTTGTGGCACAGAAGCTGCGCCATCTCGAAGTACTGCTGAACGAGCCCTGGATCGTGACGATCCCCGTCGAGGAGTCGGGCCTCGGCGAGGCACTGGCCGACCTGCGCATCCCCAATCCGGTGAGCTTCATGGTCCAGAAACTGTTGATTCGTGACGACAGGATTCCGGAAAAGCGAGCACAGGACGTGCTCTACATCCACGATGCGATGCTGCTCTTTGGCGGCGCGATCGAAGAGGAACTTGCACCGGTCTGGATGCGCCTCGAACGCGCGTTGTCGGACGCGCAGCGCAAGTCAGTCGACGCGGGCGTCGAGGCGTTCTTCACCGAAGTGAACGACACCATCCGTGCAGCGGCGGATATCCCAAGGCCCGACCGACAGATGGAACCCGACGATATGCTCCGGTTGTGTCGGAACGGATTCGAGGCGCTTTTCGGCAAAGCAGGCTAAGCGCACCGAGCGCTACCTGCGCGTCAGCGCACCGCCAACGCAGGCGCAGTCTGAAGCTCGACGGGAAGGTCGTTGTCGGCCGCGAACTGCATCGCGAAGTCGAACGCGTCCGCGCAGACGTCGCGCAATTCGTCCGACACGATCAGGCATTTGACGCCGCCGTCGACGACCGGCATCGCAAGCCGCGACAGCGCGCACGGATAGCCGGGCCGCCGTTCGCCGACGAACAGCGTGATGACGCCCGCGAGGCGTTCGGGCCAGTCGCTGGGGCGGAAGGTCTTCTGCGCGCGTGTGACGCCGCGGATCAGGTGGCCGCGGGTTTGGCCAATGAGGCGGCCGTGTTCGGTGACTTCGATGCGATCCATGCTGTGGTGCGTGTCCTTGTCCGCGTCATTCGCCGCCGTCGGCCGCCGTGTCGCCGCGCGCGGGAATCCGCAGGTTGCGCAGCTTGTGATAGAGCGTCTTCTTCGGCATGCCGAGCGCGACGCTTGCGTCCGCAACGTTGCCGTGGTGACGCTGCAGCATGTCCTCGATCAGCATCCGCTCGAAATACGCAAGCTGTTCCGCAAGCGTGCCGCCCACGGCTGGCGCGTCGCCCGACGACAGCAGGCTGTCGCCGGTCAGCCCGAGCACGAAGCGATCGGCCACGTTCTGCAGCTCGCGCACGTTGCCGGGCCACGCGTGCGTCATCAGTTCGGACACCTGTGCCGCCGTGACGACCGGCGCCGGCTGCCCGAAGCGCCGCGCGGCCGCGAGCACGAAATGCTCGAACAGCAGCGGCACGTCCTCGCGCCGCTCGCGCAGCGGCGGCAGCTCGATCTGCGCGACGTTGAGGCGATACAGCAGATCCGCGCGAAAGCGCCCGTCGGCCGCGAGTTCGGCGAGGTCGGCCTTCGATGCGGCAACCACGCGGCAGTCGACCGGAATCAGTTCGTTCGCGCCGAGCCGCTCGACCACGCGCTCCTGCAGCACGCGCAGCATCTTGATCTGCAGCGAAATCGGCATCGTCTCGATCTCGTCGAGGAACAACGTGCCGCCATGCGCCCATTCGATCTTGCCGATGCGCTTCTTGATCGCGCCGGTGAACGCGCCGGCCTCGTGGCCGAACAGTTCGCTCTCGAAGATCTGCTCGGGCAGTCCGCCGCAGTTCAGCGCGACGAAATGCGCGTCGCGCCGGCCGCCGAAGTCGTGCAGGCTGCGCGCGATCAGTTCCTTGCCGGTGCCGGTTTCGCCGGTGATCAGCACCGACACCGACGTATCGGCGAGGCGCAGGATCTTCTTGCGCACGTCGGCCATCGCGGGCGACTTGCCGAGCACGTACGCCTCGATGCCCTGCCAGTTGTCGAGCGCCGCGCGCAGCCCCTGCACCTCGAGCGTCAGGCGGCGCTTCTCGACCGCGCGCGCGACGCGGCCGGCGATCACGTCCGACGAGAACGGCTTCTCGATGAAGTCGTACGCACCGACCTGCATCGCGCCGACGGCCGTCGAGATATCCGCGTGGCCGCTGATCAGCACGACCGGGATCTGCGCATCGACGGCCATCACGCGGTCGAGCAGCTGCAGCCCGTCGATGCCCGGCATCCGCACGTCCGACACGATCACCACCGGCGCGCCGGGCGCGACGTGCGCGAGCGCGTCGGCGGCCGACGCGAACGCGTCGACCGGGAATCCGGCGAGCGCGACAGCCTGCTCGACGCCGATCCGGACGTTTTCATCGTCCTCGACGACCAGCACCCGAATCTCATCTTCCATGCTCTGTCCTTTGCAGCGTCGCCGCCGCGAATTCGATACTGAACTGCGCGCCGCCTTCGTCGCGGTTCGTCGCGGCGATCTTCGCGCCGAACGCCTCGACGATGCGCGACGTGATCGCGAGGCCGAGCCCGAGGCCCTGGCCGCGCGGCTTGGTCGTGACGAACGGCTCGAACAGGTGCGGCAGCACGTCGGGCGCGATGCCTGCGCCGCTGTCGGCGATCGTGAAGCGCACGCGGCCGGCGTCGTCCGGTTCGGCCGCCTCGATGACGATGCGACGCACGGGCGCGTCGTGCACCGCGTCGAGCGCGTTGCCGAGCAGGTTCACGATCACCTGCTGCAACTGGCTCGATTCGGCCGACACCGCCGTGCCGGGCGCGATGTGCACGTCGAGCCGCACGCCTTCGTCGCGGATCCGCGCGTCGTAGATGAGCCGCGCATGCGCGACGGCCTCGTTCAGCGACACTGCGACGCGCTCGACGTCGGGCTTGCGCGCGAAGGTTTTCAGCTCGCCGGTGAGCACCGCCATGCTGTCGACGAGCTTGCCGATCCGTTCGAGATTGGCATCCGCCTGCGCCGGCTGGCCGCGCGCGAAGAACGTGCGCGCGTTGTCGCACAGCGTGCGGATCGCGACGAGCGGTTGGTTCAGCTCGTGCGTGAGGCCGGCGGCCATCTGCCCGAGCACCGCGAGCTTGCCCGCGTGCACGACTTCCTGCTGCGAATCGCGCAGCCGCTGCTCGGTGCGCTCGCGCTCGACGATCTCGCGCTGCATCTGCTCGTTCGCGGCCGTCAGCGCGGCCGTGCGCTGTGCGACGGTCAGCTCGAGCCGGTCGTTCACGCGGCGCAGCGCGTCCTGCGCATTCAGCCTTGCGACGATCGCGCGGCGGCGCTGGATCGCGTAGCCGGCCAGCAGCGCGGCGATCAGGAACGCGCCAGTGACGAACACGAACGCCGTCTGCTGCTGGCGTCGCGCGCCCGCGATGTCGAGCAGCACCATCAGCGAATCGCCGGCCTGCGGCGCGGGCCGCGACATCACCAGATAGCGTGTGCTGCGGCCGGCGCGGCGCGGATCGGGGAACGTGCCGAGCCACGCGGCCGCGCTGCGGTCGCCGATGCGGCGGTACGGCAGCGCGTCGACGGTGCGGCCCGCGTATTGCCGCGACGCCTGGATGTCGCGCTGCTGCTGCACGGTGATCGGGCGCAGCGCGGTGAATTTCCATTCGGGTTCGGTCGAGATCACGACCACGCCGTTGCTATCGACGACCATCGCGGCGACGCCCGGCGCGCGCCAGGCCGATTCGAGCGAATCGACGCTGATCTTCACGGCGGCCACGCCGATCGGCACGCCGTCGTCGCGCACCGCGCTGGCGAAGTAGACGCCCGGCACGCCCGTGTTGGTGCCGATGCCGAAGAAGCGGCCGCTGCCGCGCGCGAGCGCGTCCTTGAAGTACGGCCGGTACGACACGTTGGTGCCGACGAAGCTGATCGTCTCGTTCCAGTTGCTGGCGGCGATCACTTCACCTTTCAGGTCGATCACGTCGACCGCGCCGCTGCCCGCGTCGCGGTTCACGGCTTCGAGGTATGTGTTCACCGTGTGCACGAGCTCGGGCGCGTCGTGCGGCGCGGCCTTCAGCATCGCGCGCACGCCGTCCTGCCGCGCGACCAGGCCGGGCAGGATCTCGAAGCGGCCGAGCTCGCTCTTCAGGCTCGACGCATACAGGTCGAGCCGGTGCGCGCCGGTTTCCTCGAGCGCGTCGATCGCGCGTTCCCACGCGAAATCGACGGCCGCACCGGCCACGCCGACATACAGCACGGCCGCCGACGCCCAGCCCCACCACGGGATTCCCTTGAAGCTCTTCTGCACGTTCGCCCTCATCGAAACCCGCAACCGGTCGTCCGCAATCGGCCGGCCTTGACGACGCGCGCCGCGCGCCGGCAAGGCCGGCGGCGGCGCGTGCGAAGCGGCCTGCGCGACGGTGCGCGCGTCGGTGCGTCACCCGAAGTGCGCGACCAGGATCAGCGTGACCGTGACGACGATCGCGCCGCCGATCCGCGTCGCGATCTGCGCGAACGGCATCAGCTGCATCCGGTTCGCGGCGGTCAGGATCGCGACGTCGCCGGTGCCGCCTTGCCCGCTATGGCAGGCGTTCACGATTGCGGTGTCGATAGGGTACATCTTCATCAGGCGGCCGACCACGAAACCGGTGCCCATCAGCGTCGCGACGGTCGACACGATGGTCACGACGTTGACGATCGTGAACGCGGCGGTCAGCTTGTCCCACGGCGTCATCGCGACGCCGATCGCGAACAGCAGCGGATACGTGACGGCGGTCGAGAAGAACTTGTAGACGACGAACGCGCCTTCCTGCAGCGGCGGCGACACCGCGCGCGCGAGCTTCACGAGCACCGCGAGGAACAGCATCGCGACCGGCGCGGGCAGGCCGAACAGCTTGAACGCCATCAGGCCGACGAGGTACAGCGTGATCGCCGTGATGCCGGCGCCCGCGATGTGCGTGACGTCGACGTGGCCGCGGATCTCTTCGCTTTCCGGCGTCATGTCGCCGGTTTCGCCGACCTGCAGGCGGCCGTTGCCGGTCAGGTGCGGCAGGCGCTTGCCGAGCATGTCGAGCGCGCCCGACAGGATGATCGCGGTCAGGCTGCCGAGCATCACCGGCGGCAGCACCATCGCGAACATCTCGCCTTGCGGCAGGTGCATCAGTTCCGAATAGCCGATCGACAGCGGAATCGCGCCTTCGCCGACGCCGCCCGCCATGATCGGCACGACGATGTACAGCAGCGTGTGGCGCGCGCCGAGGCCGAGCGCGGTGCCCACCGCCGTGCCGACGATCGCCGCGGCGACCGAGCCGGCCGCGAGCGGGATGAAGATCTTCACGAAGCCCTGGATCAGCACGCGGCGATCCATGCTCAGGATGCTGCCGACGATGATCGACGCGATGAACAGGTACAGGAAGTTGGTCGATTTCGTGAATTCGACCGTCAGGTTCAGCACCGGCTTCGGCAGCAGGTGGTAGTACGTGAGCGCCGACGGCACGAAGGTCGCGAAGATCGCGGCCGCGCCGATGTTGCGCAGCAGCGGCAGGCGCTTGCCGAGTTCGGCGCACGTGAAGCCGAAGAACGCGAGCACGGCGATCGCCATCGAGATCTCGCCGGGCACCTTGCCCGTCACCGCGAAGCCGACGATCAGCCCGAGCAGGATCACGTAGACCGGCAGCGGGATGATGCCGATGCGGATTTCCATCAGCTTCCACCAGCCTTCCGGCCAGAAGCGTGCGCGCGTGGCGGGGCCGGCTTCGGCAATCGGCTCGGGATGGGACGGGGTATGGATAGAGGTCTGCAAGACGTGTCTCCTGATGTTGGAATGCCTGCTTTGCTTCGCGGCATCGTGTGCCGACTATTACGCAACCTCCGTGCCAAGGCGCCGGCCTGTCGGATTGTTTGCAGATCTTTGATTCATAAGGGATTTGTATCGTCTGCGGAAAGGATGGCGCGAAGGCCGTTCCGAGATTTCGGAATTCGCGCGGCGGGCAGGCCGAGATTTCGGCCGGATGGCCGGCCAGGCGCCCGGCCGCGCCCGATCTCGCGCCATATCGCCGCGCGAGATTTTCTTCGCACAATCGCTTCGTAGACCGCCCCCTCGCCGCTCTCTATCATCGGCTGATCCTTTTCCGATGCGACGACGACTGTCCGGAGAACGCCCGCGCGTTCGCCGCGGCGTCGCTCATCCGTCGATACCGTCTTTGGACAGGAGAGTGGTTTCCATGCTGCATGCCGTTTTTTCCGCCCGCTTTCCCTCCGGCCGCTTCGCGCGGCCGGCCCGCCTGCTGGCGGCCGCGCTGCTCGCCGGGTTGTTCGGCGTCGGGTTGCTGAACGGCGCGCGCGCCGATACGGCGCAGCTGAAGGTCGGCATCTCGACCAGCCCGCAGATCGAAGCACTGAAGATCGCCGCGAAGGAGGCGAAGGCGCAGGGGCTCGACGTGAGGATCGTCGAGTTCACCGACTGGAATACGCCGAACGCGGCGCTCGCGAACAAGGACATCGACGTCAACTACTTCCAGCACATCCCGTTTCTCGAGAACGCGAACAAGCAGGGCGGCTACAACTTCGTGTCGATCGCACCCGGCACGATCATGAAGATCGGCCTCTATTCGAAGAAGGTGAGAAGCTTTGCCGAGCTGAAGGACGGCGCGCGCGTCGCGATCGCGAACGATCCGGTGAACGGCGGGCGCGGGCTGTTGCTGTTGCAGCGCGCGGGCCTGATCGCGCTGAAGCCGGGCGCCGACTATCGCGCGACGACGCACGACATCGTGTCCAACCCGAAGCACCTGAAGATCATTCCGCTCGAAGCGTCGCAGCTCGCGCGTTCGCTCGACGACGTCGATCTCGCGCAGGGCTACCCGAGCTTCATCAAGCTCGCCGGCACGACCGACCCGAACAGCGCGCTGCTGTTCGACGGCACCGAGAACAAGAGCTTCGCGATCCAGTGGGTCGTGCGGCCCGACAGCGTGAACGACCCGCGCATCCGCAAGTTCATCGCGATCTACCAGCACTCGCCGGCCGTGCGCAAGGCGCTCGACAACGCATTCGGCTCGCTGTACGCGATCGCGTGGTGACGGAGGCGAACATGGCGAACGGCAACAAGAAGATCCTGCTCAACGCGTTCAACATGAACTGCGTCGGGCACATCAATCACGGGTTGTGGACGCATCCGCGCGACCGCTCCGCGCACTACACCGATCTCGACTACTGGGCCGATCTCGCGAAGACGCTCGAACGCGGCAAGTTCGACGGGATCTTTCTCGCGGACATCGTCGGCGTGTACGACGTGTTCGGCGGCGGCCCCGACGCCGCGCTGCGCGAATCGGTGCAGGTGCCCGTCAACGATCCGCTGCTGCTCGTGCCCGCGATGGCGCAGGTCACGCGGCATCTCGGCTTCGGCGTGACCGCGAACCTGACCTACGAGCCGCCTTACCTGTTCGCGCGCCGCATGTCGACGCTCGACCACCTGACGAAGGGGCGGGTGGGCTGGAACATCGTCACCGGCTATCTCGACAGCGCCGCGCGCGGGATGGGCCTCGCGCAGCAGATCGGCCACGACGACCGCTACGAGCGCGCGGACGACTACATGGACGTCGTCTACAAGCTGTGGGAACAGAGCTGGGACGACGACGCGGTGATCCGCGATGCACAGGCACGCGTGTTCGCGCAGCCGGGCAAGGTGCGGCGCGTGAAGCACGACGGGCCGTTCTATTCGGTCGACGCGATCCACCTGAGCGAGCCGTCGCTGCAGCGCACGCCGGTGCTGTACCAGGCCGGGTCGTCCGCGCGCGGCGTCGAGTTCGCGGGCCGGCATGCGGAATGCGTGTTCGTGAACGGGCAGAGCAAGGCCGCCGCGCGCGCGGCGGCGCTCGACATCCGCGCGGCCGCCGCGCGGCAGGGGCGCGACCCGGCGTCGATCCGGATCTTCGCGGGCGTGAGCGTCGTGACGGCCGAGACCGAGCGGCTCGCGCGCGAGAAATTCGACGAATACCGGCGCTACGCGAGCCCCGAAGCCGGTCTCGCGCATTTCGCGAGTTCGACCGGCATCGACTTCGCGAAGTACGGCCTCGACGAACCGATCTCGTACGTGAAGACCGATTCGATCCAGTCGGCCGTCGACGCGATCTCGCGCAAGAGCACGACCGGCACGTGGACCGTGCGCAGGATGCTCGAACAGATGTCGCTCGGCGGTCGCTACGCGCCGATCGTCGGTTCGCCGTCGCAGGTTGCGGACGAGCTGCAGTCGTGGATCGACGAGACCGGCATCGACGGCTTCAACCTGACGCGCACCGTGATGCCCGAGTCGTTCGAGGATTTCGTCGACTGGGTCGTGCCCGAGCTGCAGAACCGCGGCGTTTACAAGGAAGACTACGATCCCGCTCCGACGCTGCGCGAGAAACTGTTCGGCGCGGGCGCGCGCCTGCCTGCGTGGCACACCGGCGCGCAGCATCGGCCGGCCGCCGTGCCCGAACCCGCGCATCCCGCGCACGCCTGAACGTGACGGAGTGAAGCGATGACGCAATTGTTCGATGCGCTGGGTTTCGTCGACGCATCGGCCGCGCGCGCCGGCGCCGCTGCGACGGTGCATGAGGCAACGGCTGCGCCGGCCGATGGCGTGGCCGTGTCGCTGGAGCAGGTCGGCAAGGTGTTCGCGACGTCGCGCGGCCAGGCCGCCGCGCTGCGCGACGTGACGCTCGACGTGCGGCGCGGCGAGGTGTTCGGGATCATCGGCCGCAGCGGCGCCGGGAAGTCGACGCTGTTGCGCCTCGTGAACGGCCTCGAACGGCCGAGCGCGGGCCGCGTGCGCGTGCAGGGCGTCGACGTCGGCGCGCTCGACGAGGACGGCCTCGTCGCATTGCGCCGCCGCACCGGCATGGTGTTCCAGCATTTCAACCTGCTGTCCGCGAAGACGGTATTCGAGAACGTCGTGCTGCCGCTGAAGATCGCCGGCGTGCCGAAGGCCGAGCGCGTGCGCAAGGCCGACGCGCTGCTCGAACTCGTCGGGCTGACCGCGAAGCGCGACGCGTATCCGGCGAGCCTGTCGGGCGGGCAGAAGCAGCGCGTCGGCATTGCCCGCGCGCTCGTGCACGATCCCGAAGTGCTGCTGTGCGACGAGGCGACGTCGGCGCTCGATCCCGAGACGACCCAGTCGATCCTCGCGCTGCTCGCCGACATCAACCGCCGCCTCGGGCTGACGATCGTGCTGATCACGCACGAGATGGAAGTGATCCGCGCGGTGTGCGACACGGTCGCGGTGATCGAACAGGGCGAAGTCGTCGAAACGGGCCCGGTGTGGCGCGTGTTCGGCGATCCGCGCCACGGCGCGACGCGCGCGCTGCTCAGCACGCTGGTGCACGACCTGCCGGCCGAGCTGGCCGCGCGCGTGCGGCCGCTGCCCGAGCAGGCCGCATTGCCGGACGGTGCGCAGGTCGTGCTCGACGTTCGTTATACGGGCGAGAGCGGCGGCGAGCCGGACGTCGGCGCGCTCGCGGCGGCGCTCGGCGGCTCCGTGCGTTTCCTGCACGGCGGGATCGAGCGCATCCAGGGGCATGCGCAGGGGCGGCTCGTGATCGCGGCCGCGCCGCGCGCGGATGAAGCCGGCCAGTCGTCGGCACGCGGCGGCGCGGTTGCCGCGCTGCTCGAACGCGCGCGCCGCCACGCGAATCGCGCGGAGGTGCTCGGCTATGTTTGAGCTCTGGTGGCCCGAACTGCTCGACGCGATCCGCGACACGCTGTCGATGGTCGCCGCATCGGCCGCGATCGCGGCGCTGATCGGCATCCCGCTCGCGGTGATCCTCGTGACGACCGCGCCCGGCGGCATCTACGCGCGACGCGGCGTGAACGCGGTGCTCGGCGCGCTCGTCAACGTGTTCCGTTCGACGCCGTTCATCATCCTGCTCGTCGCGCTGCTGCCGTTCACGCGCGTGCTGATCGGCACGACGATCGGCGTATGGGCGGCCGTCGTGCCGCTGTCGATCGCCGCGATCCCGTTCTTCGCGCGGATCGCCGAGGTGAGCCTGCGCGAAGTCGATCGCGGGCTGATCGAGGCCGCGCTCGCGATGGGCGCGAAGCGCCGCCACATCGTGTGGCACGTGCTGCTGCCCGAGGCGCTGCCCGGCATGCTCGGCGGCTTCACGATCACCGTCGTCGCGCTGATCGGCTCGACCGCGATGGCGGGCGCCGTCGGCGCGGGCGGGCTCGGCGATCTCGCGATCCGCTACGGCTATCAGCGCTTCGACACCACTGTCATGGCGACCGTGATCGTGATCCTGATCGCACTCGTTTCGGCCGTGCAAATCACGGGCGACCGCCTGGTCCGACGCGTGACCCGGCGTACCTGAGCCGTGCCACAAGCACCCGCTCGTTTCATTCATGACCCTGAGAGAACGATATCTATGACCTTGCCCATCGGCGCGCCGCGCGAATGGAACGGACAATTCGAGGAAGCGCTGTTCCTCGACGTGGCGCGACGCCATCGTCCCGGCTTCCCCGACAAACTCGCCACGCCTCCGCGCGAGCCGCGCAACGCGGACGAGCTGGCCGCCGTGGCCGACTACTACACGAAGATGGCGTCGCACGACCTGTTCATCGTGCAGGTCGTCGCGAAGGCGATCGACACGCTGTTCCGCGACGATCCGCATTTCCAGCTGATCCTGTCGCGCCAGCTCGGCGACGACGGCGCGCATGCGGTGATCGGCCGCGAGCGCGTGACCGAACTGACGGGGCGCGATCCGCTTCCGGAAGTCGACCGGCTCGTCGCCGCGCACTGGGCGCGCATCGGCGATATCGCGGTGCGCGATGTCGCGGGTTTTCTCGCGTTCGAATGGCATTACGAGCTGCACATCCTCGCGAAGCTGTGGATCCAGCGCAAGACCGGCCGGATCGGCGACGGCGCGATGCGTGAGCATGGCGAGAACCGGATCCGGCCGGACGAGGAATGGCATCGCGTGCAGATCGTCCAGTGGTGGTTCGACACGTTGAAGGCGCTGCCGGCCGCCGAGCGCGAAGCGCTGATCGATCGCATGATCGCGGCCGACGAGGAAACGCAGGCGCGGCTCGACGGTTATCTGCACGACGAGTACGCGCATACCGCGCATGTGTTCGGCGCGGATATCGCCGAATACCGCGCGATCTACGACGACTGGCGGCGCGAGATCCTGTCGCGGTTGACCGGCCGCCAGCTTGGCGCGCTCGTACCGCTGTCGGGCGAAGCGATTGCGCAGGAAGCCGCTCGACAGGAAGCCGTCGCATGAACGATCCACGCGGCCCGGCGACGCTTGCGCCGCATTCCGGCGATGCGCCGGCGTTCGACCGGAGCGCATTGACGCGCGTTATCGACGCGCTGCGCGCAACCGCCGCCGCACGCGACCGTGCGGGTGGTCACGCGGCGCAGGAGAAGCAGTGGCTCGCCGATGCCGGCCTGCTGACGCTCGCGGTGCCGCGCGCGTTCGGCGGGCAGGAAGCCGCGTGGCCCGCGATCTACGACGCGATCCGGCAGATCGCGCGCGTCGACGGCGCGCTCGCGCATCTCGTCGGTTTTCAATGCCTGCAGGTGGTGAGCGTCGACGTGTGGGGCAGTGCCGCGCAGCGCGAACGCTATCTGCGCGGCACGGTCGAGCAGCGCTGGTGGTGGGGCAATGCGGTCAATCCGCTCGACACGCGCCTCGTTGCGACCGCGACGCCGGACGGCGGCTATCGGCTCGACGGCGTGAAGGGCTTCTGTTCAGGCACGCGCGGGTCGCAGCGGATGACGGTGTCCGCGCACGATCTGGAAACCGGCCGCACCGTGTTCGGCGTGGTGCCGACCGATCGTCCGGGGATCACGGTCAAAGACGACTGGGACCCGATCGGCCAGCGCCAGACCGACAGCGGCAGCGTGCGTTTCGACGACGTGACGCTCGCGCCGGACGAGGTGCTGCACCGTTCCGAGACGCCGCCGACGCCGCGCGCGACGCTGCGCACGCTCGTGTCGCAGCTCGTGCTGACGAACCTGTTCGTCGGGCTCGCGGAAGGCGCGCTGGCTGAGGCACGCGATTATGTGCTGAAGCATGGCCGGCCGTGGATTCACTCGGACGCCGCGCAAGCGAGCGACGATCCGTACACGCTGCAGCGCTTCGGCGACATGCGCGTGAGGGCCGTTGCCGCGGCGGCGCTGGCCGATCGCGCGGCCGGCGCGTTGCAGCACGCGTGGGCGCGGCACGATGCGCTGACGGCAGACGAGCGTGCCGAAGTGGCGCTCGCGGTATCGGACGCGAAGATCGTCGCGCAGCGCGCGGCGCTCGACAACGGCGAGGCGCTGTTCGACGCATGCGGCGCGCGCGCGACGGTCGCGTCGCTCGGCCTCGACCGCTTCTGGCGGAACGCGCGCACGCATACGCTGCACGATCCGCTCGACTACCGGCTGCGTGACGTGGGCCGGTTCGCGCTGACGGGAGAATTGCCGCCGGCGTCGCTGTATACGTGACGACGGGGCCGCGGCGTCGGCGCTTCGCGGCGGCTTCACGCCGACCGCAAGCGCCGGTGCCTGCCGCTCATGCCGACATATCGTTCGTTCCACGTGCTGGACGCCTTACGACGGATGCGCAGTTACGAGCTGACCCGTGCATGGTTGTGCGCGGGCAGATAGCCGTGCGCGACGGCGTGCTGAGCGGGCAGCCGGCAGGGCAGATCGCGCCGTTTCCGGATACGGCGGCGCAGCCTGCTGCGGCGACCGGGAAACCGGCGTGCCGTGTGAGACCGTGGCGCCATCGGCGCGGTTGCGCCGATGGTTTGCCTTGCAGCGTCAAGCAACCGTCTCTTGACGCTTCACGGGCCGAGCATGCTTACCAGCGGTAGCCGACGCCCGCACCCGCACCGAACGAGCCGTGGCCGGAAACCGCCGTCGTCACCGAACCCTTGACCAGCCATTTCGCCGTCGCGACGGAAAGACCGATCGCCATCGCGCTTTGACCGCCATACGTGCCGCCGCCGAGCGCGACCACCTTTTCGCCTGGCAGCACGGCTTGCGGCATGTTCGCCATCGCGATCGCGCTTGCCGTGCCCGCGTTCGCGTCTTTGCGATACTTCGACATTTCTTCGCGAACCGAATTGATTGCGCCGTTCAACTGACGCACGTTGACGCCGTCCGTCGGCGCCGTGCCGTCGGCCATGTTGGTGAGCTGACGCTCGGCGCCCGGCGCGCCGATCGATACCGTGTTGTCCCGGTCGGCGACCGAATTCGCTCCCAACGCAACCGAATTGCTGGCGGTCGCGCGGCTGTTCGTGCCGATCGCGGTAGAGTCCTTGCCGGAGACATTCGACCCTGCACCAATCGCCGTTCCGTTCGGCGCGGTGACTTTCGAATTCGTGCCGACGGCGGTTCCGTTCGTCGCCGTGACGGTGGAATTGACGCCGATGCCTGTACCGTTATCGCCCGAGACATTGGAGCCGTCGCCGATCGCGGTCCCGTTCGGCACGCTGACCCGCGTATTTTTGCCGATTGCGGTGTCTGTATCGTCCGTCACCGTGCCGCTCGGGACGCTCGACGTAATTTTGCCGACGGTCGTCGTGAGCGTTGCCAGATCCGCCGTCAACGTGGAAACCTGGTTTGCGATCGAGAAGAGCTGCGAGCCGTTGACTGCATCCGTGCTGGTCGCGCTGATCGCGCCGGCCGCGACGTTCACGATCTGACGCTCGGCGCCCGCGCTGCCGACGCTGACCACACCTACCGGCGTGCCCGCGAAGCCGCCGTAGCTGACGCCGTTGAGCGTCACGCTGTTGACGGTGGTGAAAGCGCGCGTAGACGCGTTCGAGCCCAGTGCGACGGAATTCGCATCGGCGGCGTTCGCGCCTTCGCCGATCGCGACCGCATTCACTGCGGATGCCGTCGCACGCGCAATGGCGATGCTCCCGACAGCGGAGGCCGAACTGTCGACGCCGAGCGCTACCGCATCGTTCGCGCCGGCGTTTGCCTGAAAGCCGAGTGACGTACCGCCGGCCGCAATGCTGCCCTTGCCCACGGCCGTGGAAAATGTCGTGGTGGCGCTGGCGCTTTGCCCGACCGCCGTCGACTGGTCGACGGCGAACGCGCCCTGGCCGAAGGCGGATGCCGTCGCGCCGTTCGCGATGGCTCCGTTGCCGACTGCCGTCGCCTGGGTTCCGACCGCGCTCGAGGCCGCGCCCATCGCCGTCGCCTGGTCGCCGGTTGCCACGGCATTTCCGCCGACGGCCGTCGCAAACGTACCGGTCGCGGCCGCCATGCGGCCGATCGCGACGGTTTCGCTATAGGCTCCGGTCGACGAGCCCGAATTCGCGACTGCCGCAGTGCCGATCGCCACGTTGTCGCAGCCCGTTGCAGCGGCCGGATACGTGCCGCTTCCCGAGATGGCGATGTTGCCGACACAGCCGGCTGACGTTTCGGTCGACGTCCCGTTCTGCACATAATCGGCGCGCGCGGGTGCGGAAGCCGCGAATGCGACAACCGCTGCGCTCACGGCGATGGCCAGCGCTGCTTTCGACTTCGCCGGCGCGCGCAGTGCCGGATTCCCCAACCCTCGATGCATCTTGCTCATGTTTTTCCTAGGCTCGATATAAAAATTGTGTTGTGGCTTGCTTGTCGTTCTCACGATTTCCCGATCGCAGTGCATTCGCGATTTTTTTACCGAAACCCTTGTTCGAGTACAGTCAAATTGAAAAGATGTACTAAACAAATTTGACATTCGGTGGAGTGAGTCCAGGGGGAAATGGCACAGGTGCCGCTACATTTGACGTTTTCCGGAACGCGGACGTGTCTCGGATCTGCAGCATTGAGATGCGACGACGCATTTTGATCGGACTCGCCAGCGCCCAGGTTTGCCCTGGCGCCCGATCTCTATGCTTTGGGGAACATTCGTCGTCTTGATGGTTGCGCTGACCGCCGGCATACCGGTCCTGGGTGCGGAAGCCGGCGTTCGGGCGGCGGCTTCCGTCAATCTCCTCTGCCCGCTTGCTACTACACCGCCAACGCGTCCGCCAGCTTCCGCATCGCGTCCACCGTCTCCGGATTCGCCGGGAAAAACGCCTCGATCGCGAGTTCCGACAGCGTCACGTCGACCGGCGTGCCGAACACCGTCGTCGTACTGAAGAACGTCAGCTCGCCGCCCGCCGCGCGCAGCCGCAGCGGCACGGCGATATCCGCGAAGTCGGCGCGCGCGTGCGTGTCGTCGCGCTGGCCGGCCGGCGCCGGATACGCGGCGAGCTCGTCGCGCAGCGCATGCAGCGTGCGGTCGCCGCTCGCATCGATCTGCCGCTGCAGCCGATGCAGGATGTGCGCGCGCCATTCATGCCAGTTGACGATCTGCGACGCAAGGCCGTCCGGATGCAGGCTCAGCCGCAGCACGTTGACGGGCGGCTGCAGCAGCGACGGATCGGCCTGCGCGACCAGCGCGCCGAGCATCCGGTTCGCGGCGAGCAGCGTCCAGTGGCGGTCGACCGCGAGCGCCGGGTACGGCTCATGGCCGCGCAGCACGGCTTCGACCGCATGGCGTGCGGCATCCAGTTGCGGATCCGAGAACGGCCGCTCGCGAAAGAGCGGTGCAAAGCCGGCCGCAACCAGCAGCGCATTGCGTTCGCGCAGCGGTACGTCGAGCCGCTCCGCGAGATGCAGCACCATCTCGCGGCTCGGCTGCGCGCGGCCCGATTCGACGAAGCTCAGGTGGCGCGCGGAGACTTCCGCGTCGAGCGCGAGCGCCATCTGGCTCAAGCGCCGGCGTTGGCGCCACGTGCGCAGCAGCGGGCCGATGCCGGACGCGCGGCCGGCGGACGGGGAGGGCGAATGGAGGGCGGCGGTCGGGGTCATGCAGCAGATGATAGGCAATCCTGCGCGCGTTGGGCATTACCTGCGACGTAAGCATCGCGCCGTTCCCCGGGCGCCCCCGGCGCTGCGTTACCATAGCCTCCGTGCCACCTGAGAGGCGATTCCGGACCCGCGACGACAACGCATGGGCCGGTTCCGCGCACGTTTACAACAAGGCATTCCAGGGGAATCCAACAATGAAAATGAAAAAGCTTGCCGTCCGGCTCGCCTGCGTGGCGACGCTCGCACTTGCCGCGGCCAGCGGCCATGCGCAGACCGAAGCTGCGCAGGTGGAAATGAGGGCCGCCGCCGCTGCCGCCAACGAGGCCGTCGTCAAAGGGCCGGCCGACATCGACGTGAAGCATGAAGCCGTGCTGAAGCTGAAGGCCGGCGAGTCGTTTGTGCCGGCTGCCGAAGCCGGCCGCTACCTGCGCTCGATGGGCAACTCGATCGACGAATCGAAGCTGGTCGGCCTCGTGCTGCCCGACGATCCCGACGCCGACTGGATCTCGGTCGTGTCGTTCGAGCCGAGCGGCTACATCCGCGACGACGACGCGAAGGACTGGAAGCCCGACGACCTGCTGAAGAGCCTGCAGGCCGGCACCGAGGAAAACAACCCGGCGCGCAAGGAGCGCGGCCTGCCCGAAACCGAGGTGGTCGGCTGGGCAAAAGCGCCCGCGTACGACGCGGCCACGCACCGGCTCGTGTGGTCCGCGATCATCCGCGACAAGGGGGCGGCGCCGAACGCCGGGAACGACGGCGTGAACTACCGGACGCTCGTGCTCGGCCGCGACGGCTACCTGTCGCTGACGATGGCGTCGACGCTGGCCGATTTGCCGAAGTACAAGGCATCGGCCGACGACTTGCTGTCGAACATCAGCTTCAACGACGGCAAGCGCTATGCCGATTTCAACAAGTCGACCGACCATGTCGCCGAGTACGGCCTCGCGGCGCTGATCGTCGGCGTCGGCGCGAAGAAGCTCGGCCTGCTCGCGCTGATCGGCGCGTTCGCGGTGAAATTCTTCAAGATCGGCGCGGTCGCGCTGCTGGCCGGCGGCGCGGCGCTGAAGCGCTTCTTCGGGCGCAAGCCGAAGGCGGCCGCGGTGCCGGCCGTCGCCGATGCGTCCGACTTGTCCGGCACGGAGCGCAAGGAATGACGAAGCTGTTGCTGCTGATCTTCGGCGGCCTCAAGCTCGGCAAGGTGCTCGTTTCGGCGGGCACCATGCTGGCGTCGATCGCGGTCTACGCGCTGTTCTACGGCTGGCGGTTCGCGGCCGGTTTCGTCGCGCTGCTGCTGGTGCACGAGGCCGGCCACTACCTGGCCGCGCAGCGGCGCGGGCTCGACGTCGGGCTGCCGACGTTCATCCCGTTCGTCGGCGCATGGATCCAGCTGAAGGAGATGCAGCACGACGCGGAAACCGAAGCGTATGTCGGGCTCGCCGGGCCGTTCGTCGGTACGCTCGGTGCGCTGGCCTGCTACGCGACCGCGAGGCACTACGACAGCAACCTGCTGCTCGCGCTGTCGTACACGGGCTTCTTCCTGAACCTGTTCAACATGATTCCGCTGTCGCCGTTCGACGGCGGGCGGATCACCGCGGTGCTGTCGCCGCGCATCTGGTTCGCGGGCGTACCGGTGCTGATCGCGCTGTTCGTGTATCGCCCGAGCCCGCTGCTGATCGTGATGGCGATCCTCGCGCTGCCGCAGCTGAAGCGCGCGTGGCGCTACGATCCCGACGCGCCGGAGAACCGCGTGTACTACGCGACGTCGATCGAGACGAAGACGACGTACGCGCTCTGCTACGTCGGCCTGCTCGCGTTCCTCGCGCTGATGACGTCCGGCGTGCACGACATGCTGCGCGTCGTGCATTCCGCGACCTGACGCAAGAACGGCGGCCGCTTTTACGCGGCCGCCGTCGTCTTCTTTCCTTTTCCGCCGCAGCTCAAGCGTCGCGATGACGCAGCTCGACCCGCTTGATGTCCTTCACGATCACGAGATAGCTGAACACGGTGACGAGCGCATTCAGCCCGACGAACACGAGCGCGCCGTTGAACGAGCCGCTCGCGCCGACGAGATAGCCGATCGCGATCGGCGCGACGATGCCGGCCGTGTTGCCGAACATGTTGAACAGGCTGCCCGACAGGCCGATCGCTTCCTTCGGCGCGGTATCCGCGACGACGGCCCAGCCGAGCGAGCCGATCCCCTTGCCGAAGAACGACACGGCCATCAGCACGATCACGAGCGCTTCGCTGTCGACGTAATTGCAGCCGATGATGACCATCGACAGCAGCATCCCGCCGACGATCGGGATCTTGCGCGCGAGCGTCAGCGACACGCCGCGGCGGATCAGCGCGTCCGACAGCATCCCGCCGAGCACGCCGCCGAGAAACCCGCAGATCGCGGGCAGCGACGTCATGAAACCGGCCTTCAGCAGCGACATCCCGCGCGCCTGCACGAGGTAGATCGGGAACCACGTGAGGAAGAAGTATGTGAGCACGTTCACGCAGTACTGGCCGAGGTACACGCCGATCAGCATCCGGTTCGACAGAAGCTGGCGCACGTAGTACCAGCCGGCGACGCGACTGCCTTCGGACGCCGCACCGGTGCCGCGCGACTTCGACCGCACGAGGCCGCCACCGTGCTCGATATGGTCGAGCTCCGCGCGGTTCACGGCCGGATGGTCGGCCGGATCCTTCATCACGCGCAGCCACAGGAATGCGAGCGCGATGCCCGCGAGGCCGAGCCACAGGTACACGTGATGCCAGCCGTATGCATGCGTGAGCCATGCCATCAGCGGCGAGAACACCACGGCCGCGAAATACTGCGCGGCGTTGAAGATCGCCGACGCCGTGCCGCGCTCGGCGGTCGGGAACCAGCTCGCGACGACCTTCGCGTTGGCCGGGAACGCGGGTGCCTCGGCGATGCCGACCGCGAAGCGCATCGCGAACAGCGCGGCGACCGCGAACGCGGCGCTGCCGCCGAGGCCGATCGTGCTCTGCAGCAGCGTGAACGCCGACCACAGGAAGATGCTCGCCGCGTACACGCGCCGCGCGCCGAAGCGGTCGAGCAGCCAGCCGCTCGGCAGTTGCGCGAGCACGTATGCCCAGCTGAACGCCGAGAAGATGTAGCCCATCGTCACCGGGTCGATGCCGAACGCCTTGCGGATCGGCGTACCGGTGATCGACAGCGTCGCGCGGTCCGCGTAGTTGAGCGTCGTGACGACGAACAGCATCGCCAGGATCCAGTAGCGCACGGCGGTCCGGCGCGCGCTGCGCGCGAGGTCGATCGGAAGATCGCGGGGAGAGGTGTGGTCGTTCACTTTAAATGTACGTCGTCGTATGACATGGCTGAAAGTTTATTGAGAAAGCCCGAATTCAGAAACTTCGGGTTTTCCCTTTGCAGATCGTCATCACAATGTGGGAATGACGCGCTTATGCTGACTGCGCAAGGCTTTCCGGTGTATCGTCGACGCCACCGCAGGCGGTGAGAATGCTGCCATGCTGTCGGCAGACATCGTATCTGTTGAGCTACAATGGACGATCTATTCCCGAACCACGGAGCACACCCCATGCAACTGACAGGAGAGATGCTGATCGGCGCCGAAGCGGTGGCCGGCTCGGCCGGACCCTTGCACGCGTTCGACCCGACGAAGGGCGCACCGATCGATGCGCCGGCGTTCGGTGTCGCGACGCAGGCCGACGTCGACCGCGCGTGCGAACTCGCGCGCGACGCGTTCGATGCGTACCGCGCGCAGCCGCTCGCGGCCCGCGCGGCGTTTCTCGACGCGATCGCGGATGAAATCGTCGCGCTCGGCGACGCGCTGATCGAGCGCGCGCACGCCGAAACGGGCCTGCCCGTCGCGCGGCTGCAGGGCGAGCGCGGCCGCACCGTCGGCCAGCTCCGGCTGTTCGCGCGCGTCGTGCGCGACGGGCGCTTCCTCGCCGCGTCGATCGATCCCGCGCAGCCCGCGCGCACGCCGCTGCCGCGCGCGGACCTGCGGCTGCAGAAGGTCGGGCTCGGGCCCGTCGCCGTGTTCGGCGCGAGCAACTTCCCGCTCGCGTTCTCGGTGGCCGGCGGCGATACGGCGTCGGCGCTCGCGGCCGGCTGCCCGGTGATCGTGAAGGCGCACGAAGCGCACCTCGGCACGTCCGAGCTGGTCGGCCGCGCGATCCGCGCCGCGATTGCGAAATGCGGGATGCCGGCCGGCGTGTTCTCGCTGCTGATCGGCCCCGGCCGCGTGACCGGCGCGGCGCTGGTCAGCCATCCGGTGATCCAGGCCGTCGGCTTCACCGGTTCGCGGCAGGGCGGCATGGCGCTCGTGCAGCTCGCGAACGCGCGCCCGCAGCCGATTCCCGTCTACGCGGAAATGAGCAGCATCAACCCCGTCGTGCTGTTCCCGGCCGCGCTCGCCGCGCGCGGCGACGCGATCGCGACGGGCTTCGTCGATTCGCTGACGCTCGGCGTCGGCCAGTTCTGTACGAACCCCGGCCTCGTGCTCGCGATCGATGGCCCCGATCTCGACCGCTTCGAAGCCGTCGCCGCGCAGGCGCTCGCGAAGAAGCCGGCCGGCGTGATGCTCACGCGCGGCATCGCCGATGCGTATCGCAGCGGCCGCGGCAAGCTGGCCGAGCTGCCGGGTGTGCGCGAAATCGGCGCGGGCGAGGCCGCGCAGACCGAATGCCAGGCGGGCGGCGCGCTGTACGAAGTCGGCGCGCAGGCGTTCCTGGCCGAGCCGGCGTTCAGCCACGAGGTGTTCGGGCCGGCGTCGCTGATCGTGCGCTGCCGCGATCTCGACGAAGTCGCGCGCGTGCTCGACGCGCTCGAAGGCCAACTCACGGCCACGCTGCAGATGGACGCCGACGACAAGCCGCTCGCGCGCCGGCTGCTGCCGATCCTCGAACGCAAGGCCGGGCGCCTGCTCGTCAACGGTTATCCGACCGGCGTCGAGGTGTGCGATGCGATGGTGCACGGCGGGCCGTTCCCCGCGACGTCGAACCCGGCCGTCACGTCGGTCGGCGCGACGGCGATCGAGCGCTTCCTGCGGCCCGTGTGCTACCAGGATTTCCCGGACGACCTGCTGCCCGAAGGGCTGCAGGAAAGCAATCCGCTTGCGATTCCGCGTCTGCGGGACGGGAAGGCGGAGTGACGGGCCTGATCGACTGAGGGCGCGGTTCCCGGCGGCCGGTGCGCCGGGGCAGAGAAACAGAAAGGCGGAAGTGGCCGGTGGGCCGCTTCCGCCTTTTTGCAAGGCGGGCGTTCGTGCCGCCGATCTCGTCGGTCAGTGGGCGGGGTGAGCGGCGAGCTGCAGGCGGTCGGCTGCGGCCAGCAGGCGCCGGTCGCGTGTCCACAGCTTGCTGCCGCTGGTCAGTCTGACTGAAGCGAGCAGGTGCGCGTCGACGTAACCGATGCCGAGTCCGTGAAGCGGCACGACATCGATCATGCGTTGAACTTCGTCGTCGGTTGCCGAGGTGGCAGCGGGGAGGTCGCGCAGCGCGTCCAGCACGGTCTGGCGATCGCGCAGGCTGCCGAGCGAAAGCTCGCCGACGACGAACGGATGGATCAATACCCGCTCGGCTCCGAGCAGCGTAGTGAGCGCTGCATCACCGGCTCGCAGGTGATCGATCCAGACGGACGTGTCGACAAGAATCATGCTGGCTCCGACGGGCGGCGCGGCACGGGTTCGAGATCGGGTTCGGTGCCGCCGAGACGAGCCAGCCGTCGTGCGCTTTCGCGGGCAATCAGCGCGCGCAGGGCTTCTCTTACCAGCGCCGACTTTTCGGTGACGCCAGTCAACTGCTGCGCTTTGGCGAGCAGGGCGTCGTCCAGGGATAAGGTGGTGCGCATGATCGGCTTCCGAAACGATAGGTGCATCAATTATGTCACCGATTGATGTCGATTGTGATGCCTCGCGCTGACGGGGCGATGACCGGGCGGCGTGTCGGTGCAGCACGGCGGTCAGGCGGGCGGGGCGGCGGCACCCGGGGGCCAGACTGCCGTCGATCTTGCCGTCTTCCGCGTCCCACGAATTTCTCCTACAGTAGCGAAGCCCCGGGCCGCACGGTCCGCGGGTGAGCCTGAGAGACCGACAAAAGACAACGAGGGAACCCTCCGATGAACATCAACAAGCGTGGCGATCACCTGTTCGCGGCCGGATTGTGGAAAGCGATCGGCGACGTCGCGAAATCCGTGCGCACCCAGGTCGGCCAGTACAGCGAAGGGCGCGTGCTCGCGAATGCGCTGCTGGAATTCCAGCGCGACCTGGGCGGCAGCGAATTCGACCTGACGATCAACCAGGGGCGGCTCGTCACCGGCGCCGACGCGCATTCGCTCATGTTCGGGCACGCCGTCCGACGTTTCCGGCAGGACATGGAAGCGCTGGTGTTCGCGCTCCAATACCGGCGCAGCATCGACGAACGCGACCAGGGCCTGCGCGCCGAAGCGTTGACGCAGGCCAACAGCCAGCTCGCGACCGCGAAGCAGTCGGCGACGATCACGGTCGGCCGGTTCTTCGACGCGGTCGTCGATCGCGACGTGCTCGGGCAGATCCTCGACGGCGAATCGAATGCGCGCGCACGTTCGGGTGCGCAGGGGCAGATCGAGGCGACGCGGGTCAAGCTGGGGAACGTGCGCCACCGGATCGTCGGGATCATCGCGCAGATGTGACGGAGGCGGCCGGCCCGCGAAGCGGGGGGCGTCAGGCGGAGCGACGGGGTGCGGCACGCATCGTGGTGGATGCGCGCGCGGCTTATCGATACAAACGGTCGCAACAGGGTCAAACCGGCCGTGACACAAAACCGTTGCGCACTGCGTAACGGCGAGCCGGCCGAGGCGCCGACAAAGGCGCCGCGCCGGCCACCCGCGCTTACTGCGGGCCCATCTTCTTGATCAGCACGTCGAGCTCCGCCGCTTCTTCGTCGGTGAGGTCGACGAGCGGCGCACGCACGGGGCCCGCGTCGTGGCCGACGAGCTTCGCGCCCGCCTTCACGATGCTGACCGCATAGCCCGCGCGGCGATTGCGGATCTTCAGGTACGGCAGGAAGAAATCGTCGATCAGGCGGCCGACCGTCGCATGGTCGTCCTTCGCGATCGCTTCGTAGAATTCCATCGCCGTCTTCGGGATGAAGTTGAACACGGCCGACGAGTACACCGGCACGCCGAGCGCCTTGTACGCGGCCGCATAGACTTCGGCCGTCGGCAGGCCGCCGAGGTATGCGAACCGGTCGCCGAGGCGGCGGCGGATCGTGACCATGCTTTCGATTTCGCCGACGCCGTCCTTGAAGCCGATCAGGTTCGGGCAACGGTCGGCGAGGCGCTCGAGCATGTCGGCGTTCAGCTTCGAATTCGCGCGGTTGTACACCACGACGCCGATCTTCAGCGCGCGGCACACCTGCTCGACGTGGTCGGCGATCCCTTCCTGGCTCGCTTCGGTCAGGTAGTGCGGCATCAGCAGCACGCCGCTCGCGCCGAGGCGTTCGGCTTCCTGCGCATATTCGATCGCGACGCGCGTCGCGCCGCCCGCGCCGGCGAGGATCGGCACCTTGCCCTTGCAGGTTTCCGTCGCGACGCGGATCACGTCCGAATACTCGCGCTGCGTGAGCGAGAAGAATTCACCGGTGCCGCCGGCCGCGAACAGCGCGCTCGCGCCATACGGCGCCAGCCATTCGAGGCGCTCGGCATAGGTAGTCGGGCGGAAGTTGCCGTCGGCGTCGAAGTCGGTCAGCGGAAACGACAGCAGGCCGTGGGAAATGATTTGTTTGAGTTCTTGCGGTGAAGTCATGGTTGGGGTCGTCCGTCTAGCGCGAGTGCTGGGTTCGTCGGGAACGGCATACGGGCCACATTGGCGATGTCGTTGTATGTCATCGTACAACGAGGGAAAGGGTGGCGCAAGCGGTTTGCTGGCTGCTCGATAGTAGGGTCTTTCCGGATAAGGGTTTACGCAGCATCGTCGGTTGATCTTCAATGTCGTATGATGACTAACGATATGACCGGTCGCTTCCAGGAAATTCCGATGACTGCTTCCCCTCTCTACATCCGCGTGCATCCGGACGACAACGTCGCGATCGTCGTCAACGACGGCGGCCTGCGCGAAGGCGCGACGTTCGCCGACGGGTTGACGCTGCGCGAAGGCGTGCCGCAGGGGCACAAGGTCGCGTTGGCCGACCTCGCGGCCGGCGACCCGATCGTCCGCTACAACGTGGTGATCGGCTACGCGCTGACCGACCTGCGGCGCGGCAGCTGGGTCAACGAGCGCACGATGCGCATGCCCGAGCCGCCGGGGCTCGACGACCTGCCGCTCGCGACGCGTTCCGCGCCGCCGCTGGCGCCGCTCGAAGGCTATACGTTCGAGGGCTTCCGCAATGCCGACGGCTCGGTCGGCACGCGCAACATCCTCGCGATCACGACGACCGTGCAGTGCGTGTCGGGTGTCGTCGAGCATGCGGTGAAGCGGATCAAGGCCGAGCTGCTGCCGCGCTATCCGAACGTCGACGACGTGGTCGGGCTCGAGCACACGTACGGTTGCGGCGTCGCGATCGATGCGCCCGACGCCGACATCCCGATTCGCACGCTGCGCAACATCAGCCTGAACCCGAATTTCGGCGGCGAGGTGATGACCGTGAGCCTCGGCTGCGAGAAGCTGCAGCCCGAGCGCCTGCTGCCGCCCGGCACGATTCCGGTGGCCGCCGACGGTGCGACCGACAACGGCGGCGTCGTGTGCCTGCAGGACGCCGCGCACGTCGGCTTCAACTCGATGATCGACTCGATCATGAAGATGGCCGAATCGCATCTCGAGCGGCTGAACCGCCGCCGCCGTGAGACGTGCCCCGCGTCGGATCTCGTCGTCGGCGTGCAGTGCGGCGGCAGCGACGCGTTCTCGGGGCTCACCGCGAACCCGGCCGTCGGCTTCGCGGCCGACCTGCTCGTGCGCGCGGGCGCGACGATCATGTTCTCCGAGGTGACGGAAGTGCGCGACGGCGTCGCGCAACTCACGTCGCGCGCGGCGAACGAGGATATTGCACGCGAGATCATCCGCGAAATGGACTGGTACGACCGCTACCTGCAGCGCGGCCGCGTCGACCGCAGCGCGAACACGACGCCCGGCAACAAGAAGGGCGGCCTGTCGAACATCGTCGAGAAGGCGATGGGTTCGATCGTGAAATCGGGCAGCGCACCGATCGCCGGCGTCGTGCGCCCCGGCGATCGCGCGCGGCAGAAGGGGCTGCTGTACGCGGCGACGCCCGCGAGCGACTTCATCTGCGGCACGCTGCAGCTCGCGGCTGGGATGAACCTGCACGTGTTCACGACCGGCCGCGGCACGCCGTACGGCCTCGCGCAGGTGCCGGTGATCAAGGTCGCGACGCGCAGCGATCTCGCGCGTCGCTGGCACGACCTGATGGATCTCGACGCCGGGCAGATCGCGACCGGCGCGGCCACGATCGAGGACGTGGGCTGGGAACTGTTCCGCCTGATGCTCGACGTCGCGAGCGGCAAGCGCCGCACGTGGGCCGAGCAATGGAAGCTCGCGAATGCGCTGACGCTGTTCAATCCGGCGCCGGTGACCTGACGCGCGCGGTGGTGACGGCAGACGATGCGGGCGCCTTCGGGCGCCCGTTTTCTTTTCATTGCGGCGGCGGGTTCGCGATTCGGTGCATGCGTGTCATACGCGGCCGGCACGAATTCCTTACCTCGCACGTAATCGACCGCCCGCGCGAGGCCGGCGACGATAGCTGCACGCGGACCCGAAACGTTCGCGACATCGTCCCTTCATCGACACACGGAGCCTCGCCATGAACACCGCCCAATCCGCACAGTCCGCTCACGCCGACCTGATCGACCGCTACTTCGACGCATGGAACGAACCCGACGTCGCGCGCCGCCGCGCGCTGATCGATGCGACCTACGCGAGCGATGCGACCTATCGCGATCCGCTGATGGCCGGCGACGGCCACGCGGGCATCGACACGATGATCGCGGCCTTGCAGGAGCGCTTCCCCGCATACCGCTTCCGCCGCACGACCGACGTCGACGCATTCGGCCAGCACCTGCGGTTCTCGTGGGCGCTAGTGTCGCCGGACGGCGCGGCGATCGTGAAGGGCTCGGACTTCGGCACCGTCGATGCGTCGGGCCGCCTGAAGTCGGTCACCGGTTTCATCGACGAAATGCCGTCCGCGGCGTCGTGAAGCGAGCGGCGCATGCGCAATGACGGCCGGGATCGGGTAACGTTACGCATTCGTTCCTGATCCCGGAGACAAGCCGACATGCTGAAGAATCTCGACCCGCTGCTGCACGCCGATATCCTGCACACGTTGCGCGCGATGGGCCACGGTGACGAAGTCGCGATCTGCGACGCGAATTTTCCGGCGGAATCCGTCGCGGAGCACACGGTGGTCGGCCGCGCACTGCGGATCGACGGCGCCGATTCGGCGCGCGTCGCGCGTGCGGTGCTGTCCGTGCTGCCGCTCGATACGTTCGTCGACACGCCCGCATGGCGGATGGAAGTCGTCGGCGACGCGGCAGCAGTGCCGCCCGTGCAGCGCGAGGTGCAGGCCGAGATCGACCGCGCGGAAGGGCGTGCGGTGCCGCTCACGGGCATCGAGCGTTTCGCGTTCTACGAGCGCGCGCAGCAGGCGTACGCGGTGATCGTCACCGGCGAGTTGCGCGGCTACGGCTGCTTCATCTTCAAGAAAGGCGTGCTGTTGAGCGACGCGGGCTAAACGCTTTTTTCGTGCCGCTTCCGCCGGCCACGCGGCCGGCGCCGTGTAAAGATTTGCTACAACCTTTTTCTTGGACACGGCCGAAAGACCCTCTATGCTGGCCCATTTGCCGCAGGCCCAGCAGGGCCGCGCGGCCCTCGAGCTTCACGGGCGCGCCCCGTGCGGCCGGCCGAATTGCATACGAGGAGAGAGGCATGACGCGTTCCGTCGATTCCGGCGTCATTTTTTTCGCACGCCTGGCGCTGGCGGCGTTGTTCCTGTGGGGCGGCGTGATGAAGCTGCTCGGCTACGGCGATTTCGTTGGTTACCTGCATGGGCTGAACATGCCGTATCCGCAGGTCGTCGCGCCGATCGTCGTCGCGATCGAAGGGCTCGGTGGCCTGCTGCTGATCGTTGGCTACAAGGTGAAGCCGCTCGCGCTGCTGATGGCGTTCTATACGGTCGCGACCGCGATGGTCGGGCACAACTTCTGGGACGCGACGGACGCCGCGGTCCAGCACGAGATGGTGATCCACTTCTGGAAGAACATTTCGATCGCCGGCGGTTTCCTGCTGCTGTTCGTCACCGGCGCCGGCGGCGCGAGCATCGACGGCCTGCGCCGGCCGAGTTCGTCGTACGGCGGCCTGCGCTGATCGCATGCGCGCCGTTGCGCTGAAACAAAACGAAAGGGCCGAATCCCGCACGCCGCGGGATTCGGCCCTTTGTTCATGGAACGGGCGCGTGCGTCGCGTTCAGTGCGCGTCCTTCACGTCCTTCGCATCCTTCGAGAACTGCACGGCGATCGCGCCGAGCACGCAGATCGCCGCGACGTACACGACCGGTGCGAGCGGATTCGACTTCATCATCAGCGACACGATCACCGGCGTGAGGCCGCCGAAGATTGCATACGCGACGTTGTACGAGAACGAGATGCCCGAGAAGCGCACGACGGCCGGGAAGCTCTTGACCATCACGAACGGCACCGCGCCGATCGTGCCGACCATGAAGCCCGCGATCCCGTAATAGAGCGGCAGCGTCGACGCGTCGGCCGCGACCTGCACGAACAGCAGGTAGTAGCACGCGGCCAGCCCGAGGCCGCCGATGCCGAGCACGCGCTTCGCGCCGATCCAGCCCGCGAGCGAACCTGCGGTGATGCAGCCGGCCGTCAGGCACAGCGTCGCGACGCTGTTCGCGAACAGCGTCGTCGCGGGCGTCAGGTGGAACTGCTTCTGCAGCAGCGCGGGCGTCATCAGGATCACGACGACGATCGCGGCCGACAGCATCCACGTGAGCAGCATCGACACGATCACCGCGCGGCCATGGTCGCGCAGCACGGCTTTCAGCGGAATCTCGGCCGCGAGTGCCTTCTTCGCCTTCATTTCGGCGAACACCGGCGTTTCATGCAGCCAGCGGCGCAGGTACACGGAGAACAGCCCGAACACGCCGCCGAGCAGGAACGGGATGCGCCATGCGAACGCACCGACTTCGGCGCTCGAGTAACGGCTGTTGATGCCGGCGGCGACCAGCGAGCCGAGCAGGATGCCGGCCGTGAGGCCCGCGGTCAGCGTGCCGCACGCATAGCCGATATGACGCGACGGCACATGCTCGGACACGAACACCCACGCGCCCGGCACTTCGCCGCCGACCGCCGCACCCTGCAGCACGCGGAACAGCAGCAGCAACACCGGCGCGAGGATGCCGATCGAGTCGTAGGTCGGCAGCAGGCCCATCAGCAGCGTCGGCACGGACATCATCAGCACGCTCAGCGTGAACATCCGCTTGCGGCCGAACAGGTCGCCGAAGTGCGCCATGATCACGCCGCCGAGCGGGCGCGCGAGATAGCCGGCCGCGAAGATGCCGAACGTCTGCAACTGGCGCAGCCAGTCGGGAATGTCGTGCGGGAAGAACAGCTGCCCTATCGCAGGTGCGAAGAACACGAAGATGATGAAGTCGTAGAACTCGAGGGCGCCGCCAAGTGCGGCAAGGCCAAGGGTCTTGTAGTCGCTGCGCGTGAGCGCGCGTTCGGCGGCGCGAGGCACGCCGCTCAATTCGGAAGCTTGCATGGTCAGGACGATCGGTTTTCGAATGTAGTTGTCGGTGCTGCGTCTCCAGGGCCCGCTATCGGCATGGACTGACAAGGCGCGGCTTGCGTCGTCGAAGCGTGCCGGGTGCCGGATAGGGCACGAAACACGCATCGCCGCACCGGGATGGGGCGCGGCGCAGACGAAGCGTCAAAGCGGGTGGGGGGATTCTACAGGAGCGCGAAATACGCGAGCGCGGGCGCGCGCCGAGGAGGGCTTCGGACCATGAAGCCGAAGCGCGCGCGGCGCGGGCGGCCGGTGAGCCGCTTCCCGCGCCGCACGGGGCAGGGTCTCGCGTATCAGTTGCCGGCGATCGTATCGACCGGCTTGAACGCGCCGTGCTCGACCTTGTAGATCGTGACCGGTGCATCCTTCAGGTCACCCTTCGTGTCGTACGCGATGCCGGGGGCCGACACGCCCTTGATCGACACCTTGCCGAGATACGGCGTGTACACCTTCGGGTCGGTCGAGTTCGCGTCCTTCATCGCGGTAAGCAGCGCGATCGTGCCGTCATACGAGTACGGCGAGTACGTGATCACGTCTTCGTTGAAGCGCGCCTTGTAGCGTGCCGCGTAGCCGGCGAAGCCCGGCATCTTTTCCTTCGGCAGCCCGCCCATGTAGACGATCGCGCCTTCGGCCGCTTCGCCGCCGACCTTCAGGAACGTCGGCGAGCGCGACATCTCGCCCGTCACGAACGCCGATTTCATCCCGAGCTGGCGCATCTTGCGGATCATCGGCGACGATTGCGCGTCGCCGCCGCCGTAGAAGACCGCGTCCGGATTGACGCCCTTCAGGTTGGTCAGGATCGCCGAGAAATCGAGCGCCTTGTCGTTCGTGAAGTCGCGCTTGACGATCGTGCCGCCGGCCGCCTCAACGGCCTTCGCGAATTCGTCGGCGATACCCTGGCCGTAGGCCGTGCGGTCGTCGATGATCGCGATGCGCTTGAAGTGCAGCGTCTTCACCGCGTACGTGCCGACGATGCGGCCCGCCTGCGCGTCGCTCGTCAGCAGCCGGTAGGTCGTCTTGTAGCCGCGCGCCGTGTATTGCGGCGACGTCGCCATCGAGATCTGCGGCAGTCCGGCGCGATCGTACAGGTCTGACGCCGGAATGCTGGTGCCCGAGTTGAAGTGGCCGATGATCCCGCGGACGTTGTCGTCGATCAGCCGCTGCGCGACGGTCGTGCCCGTGCGCGGGTCGGCCTGGTCGTCCTGCGAATCGAGCTGGAACGTGACCGGCTTGCCGCCGATCGTCGGACGCGTCGCGTTGAAGTCGGCGATCGCGAGCTGCACACCCTTCTGCATGTCCGTGCCGTAGTTCGACTGCGGGCCGGTCAGCGGTGCGGCGAAACCGATCTTGACGACGTCGGCGGCGATGGCGTGCGTGCCCGACAGTGCGCAGGCGGCAGCCAGCGCGACGTGCGATACCTTCAGCTTCACTTTCACTTCCCCTTGATGGCGTGGTTGGGCCGCCGCCGGCTAGCGGGCCGGTGCGGTAAACCGGGCGAGACGTATCGATCGGCAGGCCGATGCGAAGGCCGTGCGTGCTCGCCGCGTGCAGCCCCGGGCTGTGCCGGAATCGGCGTGCGCGGCTGGCGATGCGGCGGGCCGTGCGCGCCGATTGCCGCAGCGGCGGGATGGCGTCTCGTAACCGTGAAGCGAAGTCTAGATAGCGAAAATGCGCGCGTCTTGCGCGTTCGGTGCGCGGCCGGCGACGATATCGGCATATCG
The DNA here is from genome assembly GCF_025685725.1 of Burkholderia sp. BKH01. Lineage (NCBI taxonomy): Bacteria > Pseudomonadati > Pseudomonadota > Betaproteobacteria > Burkholderiales > Burkholderiaceae > Burkholderia > Burkholderia sp. BKH01. The sequence continues at coordinate 79,249 of NZ_JAOTQT010000030.1, forward strand.
TCGATAACCCTGATATATGCCGAAATCGTCATGCCGAGTGCGCAAACGCGCCAAGACGCGGTACGTCCGCATTTCTAGGATGGTGGATCCGGGCGCGCGTTGCCGGGGCGCCAACGCGGCAGGTCGGCGTCGGCACATGCGTGACTGCATGCGGCGGCGCAAGCGGATTCGCGGCCGGCCGCCGTACGTGCAGCGCGGTGGTTGCGCGTGCAACGTCTGTCGCTTGCCGATGCCGGCCGATCGGCGTCGCGATGCGACGGCTGCTGCCAACTTGCCCGCCCCCGCGATCGGCGCGACGCGATTGAAGGGGCGCTCCTATAATCGACGCCATCTGCCACTCGCTTCGCGGATGCCGGGATGACGACCTTGCTTGCCGTACCGCCCATGAGCCTGTCCGACACGTTGCGCTACCAGCCCGACAACGCCGATTTCGGCGCGATGCTCGCGCACTTCCGCCTGCTCGAACCGGTGTTCGATGCGCTGCCGGACGTCGCGTTCTTCGTGAAGGATGCGAGCGGCCGCTACGCGCTCGTGAACCGCACGCTGGCGATGCGCTGCGGCTACAAGGACAAGCGCGACCTGCTCGGCAAGACGACCGACGAAGTATTTCCGCGCCGCTTCGGCCGCAGCTATTTCGAGCAGGACATGGCGACGATCAATGCCGGCCAGCAACTGATGGACCAGCTCGAGCTGCACCTGTATCCGGGCCGCCAGCCGGGCTGGTGCCTGACCTGCAAGGAGCCGCTGCGCGACGCCGCGGGCAAGGTGGTCGGCCTCGCGGGCATCTCGCGCGACCTGAAGGCGCACGAGGGGTCGCATCCGGCCTACAGCAAGCTCGCCGACGTGGTCCAGCACATCCAGGATCACTACGTGCAGCCGCTGAACCTGAAGCATCTCGCGCAGATGGCCGGGATGTCGGTCGCGCAGCTCGAACGCTATTTCCACAAGGTGTTTCACCTGACGCCGCGCCAGGTGCTGCTGAAGACGCGGCTCGATGCGGCCACCGCGCTGCTCGTCACGCACGACAAGGTGACCGACGTCGCGGCGCTATGCGGCTATACGGATCACAGCGCGTTCACGCGCCAGTTCAAGGCGACAGTCGGCGTGACGCCGACGGAATACCGGTTGATGCTGCAGGAGCGGGCGGGGTGACGCGATACGCCGGAAGTGCCGGCGCGCCGCAGGGATCGCGGCAATACGGGGAAGCGGGGAAAACGGCGGCTCAGCGGTAGCCGAGCCCTTTCAGGACGGCCGTGCCGTCTTCGGTCAGGCGGAAGCTCGGGGCCGTATCGGCGTCGAGCTTGACCATCTCGACGAGGCCGGCTTCCTGCAGCGCGGGCAATTCGGGTTTGGCGTTCGCGCCGATCGGTGCATGCAGCAGCACGAGCAGCGTTGCGATTTCGTGATGACTGAGCAGGCGGCGCAGCATCGTCTTCTTTGCAGGGGGCGCGGCCTGGCGGCCCGCGGGTGCTTCTACGGCGCTCATCGCTTTCCTCCTTTTCGAGATAACCATCGGGTACTGGTTGCGGATGGTGCCGTCGAAGACTTAAGCGATTCTTAAAACCGTGGCGGGCGACGGGATGCTGCGCTGCGGTACGGGTTACCGTATGTAACGTCATACGGAGCGCGGCTCCTGGCCCTGTCGCGGTTAGCCGCGCGGGCTGGTGCGCGGCCGCTCGATTCGCCGCGATGGTGCGCGCGCGATGCGACCCTTTGAATCGGGCGCGGGCCGCGAAGTGATCCGGCCCCAGACTCCCGATTCGCGCCCTTCCTTATTTCCTGCGCTGTGCCTGCGCGGCGAGCCGCACGGCCGCGTTCGTCGCGCCGTAGCCGTCGTATCCACCGCGCCGCTCGACGATCTCGAGCGAGAAGCGGTTGTCGACCAGTTCCGTATACGCGTGCAGGAATTCGCCGCCGTGCTCGTCGCGGTCGTACAGCAGGTGGTGCGCGCTCAGCGTGTCGATCAGTTCGTCCGACAGCGCGTAGCGCGCGGCGAGATCGTCGTAGTAGTTCGGCGGAATGCGCAGGAACGGTACGCCGTCGGCCGCGAACGCGGCGATCGTCTTCACGATGTCGTCGGTGCGGAACGCGACGTGGTTCAGCCCCGTGCCGTGGTAACGATCGAGCGATTCGGCGACGGCCGTATGACGGTCGACCGACGCGTTCAGCGCGATCCGCACCGAGCCGTCGGCGCTGCGCACCGCACGGCTGCGCATCAGCCCGTACGGATCGGGCACGAGCCAGCTGCGCTCGGCCTCGAAGCCGAACGCCGTCTTGAAGAACAGGATCCACGTGTCGAGCGCATCGGCCGGCAGCGCGAGGCACACATGGTCGATGCCGGTCAGCGGGCCGACTTCGCTCGGGCCGTCGATGTCGGTCAGCACGAAGTCCGATTCATACAGCGTCGGTGCGTTCGGCGCTTCGTCGACGAAGTACTCGAGGCTGCCGTCCGGCGCCTGCACGCTCGGCAGCACGCGCTCGTTCGGCCCGACGCGGCCGGAGAACGGCACGTAGCCGAAGCCGGCCGCGCGTTCGAACGCCACTTTCGCGTCGTCGACGCGGAACGCCGACGCGCACAGCGACAGCCCGTGCTGCTGGAAGAACACATCGGCGAACGAGTCGCGCTCCGCGTTCAGCACGATCGACGCGGCGCCGTGCTGGAACAGCGTCACGTCCTTCGAGCGATGCCGGCCGGCGAGCCGGAAGCGCATCCTGCCGAGCCATTCGCCGACGGTCGCCGCTGCCTGCGCGTCGACCGCGAATTCGATGAACTGGAACCCGACGTGCGCGGGCGGCGCCGGCGGCGCGAAGAGCGGCTGGCTGGCGGCCGGCGCACGGCCGTCCTGTGCAAGCCGCGCGCGTGTCAGTTCTTCCAGATAGAGCAGCGAGCGATGGCCGTCGGCGGCCGTGATCGCGGTCGGCGCCGCGCGGAAGCCGTCGTTGAAGATTTCGAGCGACAGCGGCCCCGTGTAGCCCGACTCGATCACGCGCGCGGTGAAGCGCGCGAGGTCGAAGTCGCCCTGGCCCGGGAACGAGCGGTAGTGGCGGCTCCATTCGAGCACGTCCATCGCGAGTTTCGGCGCATCGGCGATCTGCACGAACGCGATCCGGTCGCCGGGAATCGCGGCGATCGCATCCGGCGAATCGTCGAGTGACAGCGTGTGGAAGCTGTCGAGCGCGAGGCCGAGATGCGGGCTGTTCACCGCATTCACGAGTTTCCACGCATGGCCGTACCGGTTCACGACGCGGCCCCACGCAAGCGCTTCGTACGCGGCGACCACGCCGGCCTGCCGCGCGGCTTCGGCGAGCGCGCCGAGCTGGTCGACGAGCAGCCCGTCGTCCGCGATCGTGTCGGCCGACACGTTGCTGCAGACGAGGATGCGGTCCGTGCCGAGCGCGTGCATCACGTCGAACTTGCGCTTGATGCGATCGAGGTTGCGTGCGAGCTGTGCCGCGCTCACACCCTCGAAGTCGCGAAACGGCTGGAACAGCACGATGTCGAGGCCGAGATCGGCGGCCATGCGCCGGACGTCGGCCGGCGATCCGTCGAAGTAGACGAGGTCGTTTTCGAAGATTTCGACACCGTCGAAGCCTGCGGCCTGGATGGCGGCGAGCTTCTCGGCGAGCGTGCCGGACAGTGACACGGTGGCGATCGAGCGCTGCATGGGCGAATCCTGCGGGTGAGCGGGGCATGGCGTGGGTCGAACCGGCCCTGAATGAACCAGTCGTTGAGTTCCGGGCGCACGCCATATCCCGAATTTACTGGGTAAGTGACATGGATTATACAAACTAACTAGGTGGTACAAATTAGCGAAAACCCGAAAAGACATTGCGCTTGCGCAAGCGCACACTAGCGCCAAATCTTGACGTCAGGGGGCGAAGTCGGTTAGCGATTCGCCCCCGTTTTAGGAGCAGAATCACCATGAGCAAGCACAAGGTGCTGGTGCTGAACGGCCCGAACCTGAATCTGCTGGGGACACGCGAGCCCCACATTTACGGCGCGGAAACGCTCGCCGACGTCGAGCAGCGCTGCCGCGCGGCGGCCGACGGGCTCGGGCTGGAGATCGACTTCCGCCAGTCGAACGCCGAGCACCAGCTGATCGACTGGCTGCATGCCGCGCGTCACGACACGCACGGCATCGTGATCAACCCGGCCGCCTATACGCATACGTCGGTGGCGCTGGCCGATGCGCTTTCCGCGATCGCGAAGCCGGTGATCGAAGTGCATATCTCGAACGTGCATCGCCGCGAGGCGTTCCGCCACCATTCTTATGTGTCGGCGGTCGCCGAAGCAGTGATCTGCGGCTGCGGCACCGAAGGCTACGTGTTCGCGCTGCAGCGTCTGTCGACGCTGTTTGCGCAGGGAGCCGCGCGATGAGCCGCCCGTCGTTTCTGATCGGCCTGATCGGCCAAGGCATCGGCGGTTCGTTGTCGCCCGCGATGCACGAGGAAGAAGGATTCCAGCAGGGCTTCGGCTACGTCTACCGGCGCATCGATCTCGACGTGCTCGGCGTCACCGTCGACGCGCTGCCGCAACTGCTCGATGCCGCGCAGCGGATGGGCTACAACGGGCTCAACATCACGCACCCGTGCAAGCAGCGCGTGATCGAACACCTCGATGAGCTGTCGGACGACGCCCGCGCGCTCGGCGCGGTGAACACCGTGCTGTTCAAGGACGGCAAGCGGATCGGCCACAACACCGACTGGTCGGGCTTCGCGAAATCGTTCCGCCGCGGGTTGCCCGGCGCGTCGCTCGAACGCGTCGTCCAGCTCGGCGCGGGCGGCGCGGGCGCGGCCGTGGCCCATGCTGCGCTGCAGATGGGCGCGGCCGAACTGACGATTTTCGATGTCGACGGCACGCGCGCCGCCACGCTCGCGGGCGAGCTGCAGCAGCGCTTTCCGGCCGCGCGGGTTGTGCCGGGCGGCGCTCCGTCCGGCGACGATCTCGCGGCCGCGATGCGCGCCGCGACGGGCCTGATTCACGCGACGCCGACCGGCATGACCAAGCACCCGGGTCTGCCGCTGCCGGCCGAAATGCTCCACGCGGGCATGTGGGTGGCCGACATCGTGTATTTCCCGCTCGAAACCGAACTGATCCGCGCCGCGCGCGCGGCCGGCTGCGCCACGCTGCCAGGTGGCGGGATGGCCGTCTACCAGGCCGTCGATGCGTTCGAGATCTTCACCGGACGCACGCCCGACCCCGAGCGGATGTTCGATCACTTTCAGTCGCTCGTCGCGCGCTGACCCCCTTACAGAAAGAGAGACCAGGAGACGACCATGCAGCACACCACCCACACGAGTGCCGCGCCGGCGCAGGCGGCCGGCACGGTCCGGCGCACCTCGGCGCGCTACAAGATTCTCGCGCTGCTCGCGATCGGCACGATGATCAACTATCTCGACCGCACCGTGCTGGGGGTGGCTGCGCCGCAGCTCACCAAGGAGCTCGGCATCAACGCGGCCGTGATGGGCATCATGTTCTCCGCGTTCTCGTGGACGTACGTCGCGATGCAGGTGCCCGGCGGCCTGTTCCTCGACCGCTTCGGCAGCAAGATCACCTATTACTGGTCGATGACGCTGTGGTCGCTGTGCACGTTCCTGCAGGGCTTCGTGCCGGGCATCGCGACGCTGCTCGCATGCCGGCTCGGCCTCGGCGTGACGGAGGCGCCGTGCTTCCCGACCAACAGTCGCGTCGTCGCGACGTGGTTCCCGCAGAACGAGCGCGCGATGGCGACCGGCACCTACACCGTCGGCGAGTACATCGGCCTCGCGTTCTTCAGCCCCGTGCTGTTCGCGCTGATGGGGGCGTTCGGCTGGCGCTCGCTGTTCTGGGTCGTCGGCGCGATCGGCATCGCGTTCGGCCTGGTCTGGTGGAAGTTCTATCACGAGCCGCGTGATCATCCGGGCGCGAACCCGGAGGAACTTGCGTATATCGAGGCGGGCGGCGGTCTCGTGCACGGTGCACGCAAGGACGGCAACAACGGCGGCAAGGGCGAGCAGAAGAAGTTCAGCTGGGCGATGGCCGGCCAGCTGCTGAAGAAGCGCCAGCTCGCGGGCATCTGCCTCGGCCAGTTCGCCGGCAACTCGACGCTCGTGTTCTTCCTGACCTGGTTCCCGACCTATCTCGCGACCGAGCGCCACATGGGCTGGCTGAAGATCGGCTTCTTCGCGGTGATGCCGTTCATCGCCGCGTCGGTCGGCGTGATGTTCGGCGGGATCTTCTCCGACTGGCTGCTGCGCCGCGGCAAATCCGCGAACCTCGCACGCAAGCTGCCGATCATCGCGGGCCTGCTGCTCGCATCGACGATCATTCTCGCGAACTACGTGCAGAGCAACGAGGCCGTGATCGCGATCATGTCGGTCGCATTCTTTGCGCAGGGGATGGCCGCGCTCGGCTGGACGCTCGTGTCGGACATCGCGCCGGACGGCCTGCTCGGCGTCACGGGCGGCATCTTCAACTTCGCGGCGAACCTCGCGGGGATCGTCACGCCGCTGGTCGTCGGCTTCATCGTCGCGTCGACCGGCTCGTTCGTCGGCGCGCTCGTGTTCATCGGCGTGATCGCGCTGGTTGGTGCGCTGTCGTACATCTTCGTCGTCGGCGACATCAAGCGGATCGAGCTGTAAGCACCAACTCCACGCATATCTCGTGCGTTCGCCCGGCGGCCGGTTGGCCGCCGGGCTTTTTTGTTGGTGCGCCGACTGATGTGCCAGCTGGTGTCCCGGCGCGCGTGCCGAGTTACGCGCACCGCACGGCGATCCCGAGCGATTCGACCGCCTGCGCGATCGCCGCGACCGCGCGCCGGATGTCGTCGGCATCGATCGCGCCGATGCAGCCGACGCGGAACGTCTCGAGCTGCGTGAGCTTGCCCGGATACAGGATGAAACCCGCGTCGCGCACCGCGTCGTAGAAGCGGCGGAAATCGTAGGCCGGATGGTCGGGCGCGTGGAACGTGACGATCACGGGTGCCTGCACGCTCGCGTCGAGGAACGGCACGAAGCCGAGCGCGCGCATCGATTCGACCAGCGTCCGGCAGTTCTCCGCATAGCGCGCGCCGCGCGCGGGCTGGCCGCCTTCGGCGAGGTACTGGTCGAGCGCGGCGCGCAGCGCGGCGATCACGTGTGTCGGCGGCGTGAAGCGCCACTGGCCGGTCTTGCGCAGGTACGCGTATTGATCGTGGAGATCGAGCGCGAGCGACCGCGAGTTGCCTTCGCTCGCGTCGAGCGCGTCGCGCTGCACGATCGCGAATCCCATCCCCGGCACGCCTTCGAGGCATTTGCCGCTCGCCGAGATCAGCGCATCGATGCCGCTGCCCGCCAGCTCGATCGGCAGCGCGCCGAACGAACTCATCGCGTCGACGATCAGCCGCTTGCCGTGGCGCCGGCACGCGGCCGTGATCGCGTCCAGCGGATTCAGGATGCCGGCGCTCGTTTCCAGGTGCACGAGCGCGACGTGCGTGATGCGCGGCTCGCGTGCGAACGCGGCCTCGACCGCGGCTGCGTCGACGGCCGCGTCCTCGCCGAACGGCAACGCGATCGCGTCGACGCCGAGCCTGCCGAGGATCTTCAGGATGCGCGCGCAATACGCGCCGTTGTCGGGCACGAGCACGACGCCGTCGCGCGGCACCAGCGTGCCGAGCGCAGCCTCGACCGAGAACGTGCCGCTGCCCTGCATCGGCACGCACACGTAGTCGTCACCGCCGCGTGCGATCGCGACCAGGTCCGCGCAGACGCTGGCAGTCAGTTGGTTGAAAGCGGCGTCCCACGACCCCCAGTCATGTTGCATTGCGTGGCGGGTTGTGGCGGACGTGGTGAGCGGGCCGGGCGTAAGCAGGATCGGGACGGGCATGGTTTTTCTCTGGAAAAGGTCGAGCGAAACGCCGGGCGGCATTTCTGAATGACTTGCATGATATTGGCAAAATGTGTCATTTGTTGGAAATTGTGGCGCTCGTCACGGGTTTGTCATTGAACGCTGTGATCCTTCGGTTGCCGCGCGAAACCAACCGCAGCGCGGCGGCGAGGCGGGCCGCTTAGCGGCCTGCCCGGAGATAACAGGCCTTGCATGGGGCCGGACGAAGCGCGAAAGCGCCAACGCCGGCCGACCGCGAAGCATGCGGCCAAAGTAAGCGCTGAAGCGCCAACTCTGGCCGACAGCTTTGCATGGGGCCAGAGTAAGCGCTGAAGCGCCAACTCTGGCCGACAGCGCCGGACATGCCCCGGCCGTTTGGTGTTCCGCCTACGGAGAAGTGAGATGACACTGCAGAATTCCTCGCGCGCCGCTGCCGGCGCGTTCCGCAAGCTCGCGCTGGCCGCCTGCGCCGCCGGTCTGCTGCAAGGTGCCGCGCTGCCGGCCCACGCGGCAAACGCGGTCGTGCTGTACACGGCGGACGGTCTCGAGAACCTCTATCGCGATGTGCTGCCGGCCTTCGAGAAGAAGGAAGGCGTCAAGGTCAACATCGTGACGGCGGGCAGCGGCGAGGTCGTCAACCGCGCGAACATCGAGAAGAATTCCCCGAAGGCCGACGTGATCGTCACGCTGCCGCCGTTCATTCAGCAGGCCGGCCAGATGGGCCTGCTGCAGGCGTACCAGAGCGTGAACTACAAGAACGTGCCGGCGATCGCGAAGGCCGAGGACGGCACGTGGGCGACGTTCGTGAACAACTACTTCTCGTTCGCGATCAACCCCGACGTCGTGAAGAACCAGCCGAAGACGTTCGCCGACCTGCTGTCGCCGAGCTATGCCGGCAAGGTCGCGTACTCGAACCCGGCGACCGCCGGCGACGGGATGGCCGTGCTGATCCTGACGACCTCGCTGATGGGCGAGGACAAGGCGTTCGACTACCTCGCGAAGCTGTCGCAGAGCGTGAAGTTCCACACGAAGGGCACGGGCTACCTGAACGTGCTGCTGTCGCGTAACGAGATCAGCGTCGCGAACGGCGATCTGCAGATGGATCTCGACGATGCCGAACACGGCGCGCTGTCCGTCAAGCCGATCTTCCTGGCAGCGAAGGACGGCGACCAGCCGACCACGTTCCAGCTCCCGTACGGCATCGGCCTGATCAAGAGCGGCCCGAACCAGGACGCCGGCAAGAAGCTGATCGACTACCTGATGTCGACGGAGGTGCAGTCGAAGGTGCCGGACATGTATGGCATCCCGGGTCGCACGGACGTGCCGCTGGCCGGCAAGAACGGCGAAGCGGTCAAGAAGGCGATCGCGGGCGTGAAGCTGATCCCGGTCGACTGGGCCCAGGTGATGGCGAAGAAGCCGGTGTGGATCGAGCGCTGGAAGAAGGACGTGATCGGCAGCTCGGGCAAGCAGCTCGACGTCGTCAAGCCGAAGTGATCGGCGCACGCCGCCTGCATCAACAAGCAAGAGGATGAACCCGGTGGAAACCACCTTGATCCATCCCGGCGCATTCGGCGCCGCCGAACCGCACGCGACGCTGCGGTCCGGCACGCCGGGCGGCGTGCAGATCGAGCACCTGAACGTGCGCTACGGCGCACGCACGGTGCTGGAAGATCTGTCGCTGTCGATCGGCGCCGGCGAATTTCTGACCGTGCTCGGCAAGAGCGGCTGCGGCAAGACCACGCTGCTGCGCTTCATCGCCGGGTTCGTGAAGGCCGACGGCCTGACCGGCACGCTGACCGTTGCCGGACGCGACCTGACCAATGCGCCGCCGCACAAGCGCAATCTCGGTCTGCTGTTCCAGAATTACGCGCTGTTCCCGCACCTGTCGGTGTTCGAGAACGTTGCATTCGGGCTGCGCGCGCGCGGGATGGCGTCGTCGGAAGTGACGCGACGCGTCGCCGACGCGCTGAAGCTCGTACAGCTCGGCGATGCGGGCCACCACCTGCCCGCGCAGTTGTCGGGCGGAATGCAGCAGCGCGTCGCGCTGGCCCGCGCGCTCGTGATCGAGCCGGACGTGCTGCTGCTCGACGAGCCGCTGTCGGCGCTCGACGCCAACTTGCGCGCGTCGGTGCGCAGCGAACTGAAGGCGCTGCACGAGCGCCTGCCGAACCTGACCGTCGTCTGCGTGACGCACGACCGCGACGACGCGCTCGTGCTGTCCGACCGCGCGCTGCTGCTGCGCGACGGCTGCATCGCGCAGCTCGGCACGCCGCAGCAGCTGTACGACGTGCCGCGGGACGGCTACGTCGCGCGCTATCTCGGCCCGGCGAACCTGCTGCCGCCGCGCGTGATTTTCCCGCTCGGCGATCCGCGCCACGAAGTGCGCGACAAGGTCGCGTGCGTGCGCCCCGAGCGCCTGACCGTGATGCCGCTCGCGGCGGGCGGCCTGCACGGCACGGTGGCGTCCGTCGAATGGCAGGGTGCGGACCTGTCGATCGCGGTCGTGATCGACGCGGCGCCCGACGAACCCGTGCGCGTCACGATGCAACGCGGCCGTGGCGCGGCCCCCGAGCGCGGTGCACGCGTTTCCCTGCATTGCGAGGCAGACGATGTCATCCTTATCGAGCCCTGAAGCCGGCCTGCCGCCGCACGTGCTCGCGTCCGCCACCGCGCACGCCGCCGTCGCGCGGCGCCGCAAGCGCATGGGCGACCTGCACCTGGCCGCGCTCGCGGTCGTCGTGCTGGGCCCGCTCGTCGTCTATCCGCTGGTGCGGCTCGTGCTGCTGAGCGTATCGGGCGATCACGGGCTGAGCTTTGCCGCATACCGGACCTTCTTCGGCAACCCCGACACGCGCACCGTGCTGCTGACGACGCTCGGCGTGCTGTTCGCGAGCGCCGGCACCGCATCGGTGCTCGGCGTGCTGCTGGCCGCGCTGCTGTTCTTCAAGCCGTTTCCGGGCGCATCGCTCGTTACGCGCTTCCTGGAACTGTACGTCGCGTTTCCGTCGTTCCTCGTCGCGTTCACGCTGATCTTCCTGTACGGCTCGCAAGGGTCGATCAGCATCGCGCTGCAGCACCTGTTCCATCTCGAGAATCCGCCGCTCGATTTCCTGTTCGGCATCGGCGGCGTGATTCTCGCGCAGACCGTGTTCTATACGCCGTTTGTCGTGCGGCCGACGCTCGCGTCGTTTGCGACGCTCGACCTGCGGCTGATCGAAGCCGCGCGCAGCCTCGGCGCGCCCGGCTGGATGCTCGCGCGCCGCGTCGTGGTGCCGATCGCGTGGCCGGGCATCGCCGCCGGCACCGTGCTGTGTTTCCTGCTGACGCTGAACGAATTCGGGATTCTGCTCGTGCTCGGCAGCGCGCGGCTCGTGACGCTGCCGGTCGCGATCTACAGCAGCGCGACCGTCGATCTCGACCTGCCGACCGCGTCGGCCGGCGCGGTCGTGATGCTCGCGCTGTCGCTGGCGCTGTATACGGTTTATCGCCGGGTGAACCGGCGTGCGACGGGAGGGAACGATGTCCGCTGAATTCCGTATCGGGCAGGCCGTGCCGCGCCACCGGATCGGCTGGAGCGACGCGTTGCTCAAGCATGCGTCGCGCGTCGCGCTCGCGCTGGCCGCGTTCGCATGCTTCTGGCTGTTCGTGCTGCCCGTCATCGTCGTCGCGCTGTCGAGCGTATCGACGCAATGGTCGGGCACGATGTTGCCGGCCGGCTACAGCCTGCGCTGGTTCGAGCGGCTCGGCTCGCCGGAATACGACGCGCTGCTGACAAGCCTCGAAATCGGCTTCGGCGTGTCGGCGATCGGCACGATCCTCGGGCTGTGGCTCGCGCTTGCGCTCGAAGGGCGCGACCGGCGCGGCCTCGGCGCGGTCGTCGACGCGCTCGTGATGGTGCCGAACGGCGTGCCGAGCGTTGTGCTCGGGCTCGCGGTGCTGATCGCGTATCACCAGAAGCCGGTCGACCTGTCGAGCTCGGCGGCGATCGTCGTGCTCGTGCAGCTCGCGCTGATTCTGCCGTTCTGCTATCGCTGCGCGGCCGCCGCGCTACGCCCGGAGCTGACCGTGCTGCGCGAAGCCGCGGCGAGCCTCGGTGCGCCACCCGCGATGGTGCTGCGCCGCGTGCTGCTGCCGCAGCTCGTGCCGGCGCTGCGCGCGAGCCTCGCGCTCGGCTTCGCGCTGTCGCTCGGCGAACTCGGCGCCACGCTGACGGTTTATCCGCCCGGCTTCGCGACCGTGCCGATCGTCGTGATCGGCCAGGTGGAGCGTGGTTATTACCTTCCGGCATCGGCGCTGTCGCTTCTGATGCTCGGCGCGTCGCTCGCGGCGCTGCTGCTGATCGCCGCGCGCGTGCCGCGCGGCACGCGGGCTGCATCGTGAACGCCGCATTCGCATTGCGCCGTCCCGATGAAGCGTCGGCGACCGGCGCATCGCCGGATCTCGCGGGACGCTCGGTCGACGTCAACGGCCGGCGCTACCGGCTGCCGGTCGAGCCGACCGTCGTCGTCTGCGTCGACGGCTGCGAGTACGACTATCTCGAACGTGCGGTGGAAGCGGGCGTCGCGCCGTTCATCGACCGGATGATCGCGGAAGGCACGGCGTGGCGCGCCGATTGCGTCGTGCCGACCTTCACCAACCCGAACAACCTGTCGATTGTCTGCGGCGTGCCGCCGTCGGTCCACGGGATCTGCGGCAACTATTTCTGGGACGCGACCGCCGACGGCGGGCGCGGCGCCGAAGTGATGATGAACGACCCGGCCTATCTGCGGGCCGGCACGCTGCTCGCGGCGGCGTCCGACGCCGGTGCGCGGGTGGCCGTCGTGACGGCGAAGGACAAGCTGCGCCGGCTGCTTGGCTGGCAGCTGAACGGCATCTGCTTTTCCGCCGAGAAGGCCGCGCAGGCGAATCTCGCGGAAAACGGCATCGCCGACGTGCTCGACTGGGTCGGCCTGCCGTCGCCTGATGTCTACAGCGCGGCGTTGTCCGAATTCGTATTCGCGGCCGGCGTGCGGCTCGCGCAGACGCGGCAAATTGATCTGATGTACCTGTCGACCACCGACTACGTGCAGCACAAGTGCGAGCCGGGCAGCGCCGGCGCGAACGCGTTCTACGCGATGATGGACCGTTACCTCGCGCATCTCGACGCGCTCGGCTGGGCGATCGGGCTCACGGCCGACCACGGGATGAACGCGAAGCACGATCCCACGACCGGCCGCCCGAACGTGATTTACCTGCAGGATGCGTTCGACGGCTGGTATGGCGCTCAGGCCGCGCGCGTGATCCTGCCGATCACGGATCCGTACGTCGTGCACCACGGCGCGCTGGGTTCGTTTGCAACCATCTACCTGGCGCCAGGCGTCGACCGGGCCGAGGCGATGTGGCGCGTCGGCGGCCTCGACGGTGTCGAGCTCGTGCTCGACAACGCGGAAGCCGCCGCACGTTTCGAGCTGCCGGCCGACCGGATCGGCGATCTAGTCGTGATCGGCCGCCGCGACATGACGCTCGGCACGCGCGAGCGCGACCACGACCTGTCGGGCCTCACGGTGCCGCTGCGTTCGCATGGCGGCGTGTCGGAGCAGGAAGTGCCGCTGCTGTTCAATCGCCGTATCGAGCGGGACGATCCCGCGCGTCGCCCGCGCAACTTCGACGTGTTCGATTTCGTGCTGAACCGGATCGCGACATGATGGTTCACCCCCGGCGAGACCACCCCGAGTTTCGCGCCGAGGCGCTGCGCTGGTGCGGCACGCGCGCGACGCGCGAGCGCACCTTCGATATCGACGATCCTTATACGGGCGCGCGGGTCGGTACCGTGCCGCTCGCAAGCGTCGACGACGTGCGCGCAGCGTTCGATTACGCGATGGCGTACCGGCCGACGCTCACGCGCTACGAGCGTTCGCAGATCCTCGAGCGCGCGGCCGCGCTGCTGCGCGAGCGCACCGAGGAAGCGTCCGACCTGATCACGCTCGAATCGGGGCTGTCGAAACAGGATTCCCGCTACGAGATCGGCCGCGTTGCCGACGTGCTGAAGTTCGCGGCACTCGAGGCGCTACGCGACGACGCGCAAAGTTTCTCGTGCGACCTGACGCCCCACGGCAAGGCACGGCGCGTGTTCTCGCAGCGGCAGCCGCTCGACGGCGTGATCGTTGCGATCACGCCGTTCAATCATCCGATGAACCAGGTTGCGCACAAGATCGCGCCGGCGATCGCGACCAACAACCGCGTGATCGTGAAGCCGTCGGAGAAGGTACCGCTGTCGGCGTTCTATCTGGCCGATCTGCTGTATGAGGCCGGACTGCCGGAGCCCATGTTGCAGGTGCTGACCGGCGATCCGCGCGAGATCGCGGACGAACTCGTTACGCATCCGCATGCATCGCTGATCACGTTTACCGGCGGCGTTGCGATCGGCAAGGCGATTGTCGCGCGGGCCGGCTACCGGCGCATCGTGCTGGAGCTGGGCGGCAACGACCCGCTGATCGTTCTCGAAGACGCCGATCTCGAACGCGCGGCATCGCTGGCGGTACTCGGCTCGTACCGGAATTCGGGCCAGCGTTGCACGGCCGTCAAGCGGATGCTGGTGCAGCGCTCGATCGCGCCCGCATTCACCGAGCTGCTCGTCGAGAAGACGCGCGCGTGGAAGTACGGCGATCCGTTCGATCCCGCGAACGAAATGGGCACGGTGATCGACGAGGCGGCGGCGCGGCTGTTCGAGGCGCGGGTCGAGGAGGCGGTCGCGCGGGGCGCGCGCCTGCTGATCGGCAACGTGCGGCGCGGCGCGCTGTATGCGCCGACCGTGCTCGACAACGTCGATCCGTCGATGACGATCGTGCGCGAGGAGACCTTCGGTCCCGTATCACCCGTCATCACGTTCGACACGATCGACGACGCGATCCGGATCAGCAACGGAACCGCGTTCGGGTTGTCGTCGGGTGTCTGTACGGACAGCACGGCGGCCGTCGTGCGGTTCGTGAACGAGCTGAACGTCGGCACCGTGAATGTATGGGAGGTGCCCGGATACCGGATCGAGCTGTCGCCGTTCGGCGGGATCAAGGATTCGGGGCTCGGTTACAAGGAAGGCGTTCAGGAGGCGATGAAGAGCTTCACGAACCTGAAGACGTTTTCGCTGCCTTGGGAGTGAGCGAATGGCATTGACGGTGGAAGAGATCCACGGGCTGTATCGCGAGCACGGCCATGTGGCCTATAGCGGGGAGCCCGTCACGCAGCTCGAGCATGCATTGCAGAGCGGATTGCTGGCGGAAGAGGCTGGGGCTGGCGAAGCGCTGGTTGCGGCGGCGTTCCTGCACGACCTCGGGCATCTGCTGAATCGCCAGGGCGAGACGCCGAGCGCGCGGGGGATCGACGATCTGCATCAGTATTACGTGCTGCCGTTCCTGCGGGCGCTGTTTTCCGACGCGGTGCTGGAACCGATCCGGCTGCACGTCGATGCGAAGCGCTGCCTGTGCCGCACGGACGCCGGCTACTTCGAGAGCCTGTCGCCGGACTCGGTGCGCAGCCTCGCGCTGCAGGGCGGCATCTTCAGCGAAGTGGAGACGGCGGCGTTCCTGCAGCGCCCGTTTGCGGAGGACGCGCTGCGTTTGCGCCGCTGGGACGATACGGCGAAGGAAGCAGGAAAGATGACGCCGGATCTCGATCACTATATGGAGATCGTCGCGCGCCAGGTGCGCGAGGCCTGATGGTTCGGTTGCTTCTATATAAGGCCCCGCACGCGGCAGCGTGCGGGGCCTTATATTTTTTGCGAAACCCCTTGCGCGATCGACGCGGGGTGCATAGAATCACGCCTCTTTCGCGCTAAC